>VYCT01000153.1:17668-37911 GCA_009843785.1 Candidatus Poribacteria bacterium
CCATCCGGACTGAACGCGACACTGAAGATACCGTCTTTATGACCCGCCAGCGTCATCAAGTGATTACCTATGCCGGTATCCCACAGATACACCTTTTTGTCATCTCTCCCGCCACTACTGGCAAGCATGCGGCCATCCGGACTAAACGCGACACTATAAACCACAGCCTTATGTCCAATGAGTGTCGTTTTATGTGTACCAGTAACAGCATCCCACAACCGGACCGTGTAATCATCTGCGAACCAGCCGTTGATGACAGTTATACCACCGCTGCTGGCAACCGTTCGACCATCCGGACTGAAAGCAACGGATTTAATGGGACCTATGTGTCCAGTAAGTGTAGTTTTGTTATGACCAGTCGTCGTATCCCATAGGCGTACTACTCGGTCCCAACTACCACTCACAAGGGTTCGTCCATCCGGGCTGAACGCTATACTTGAGAAGCCTGTCGTATGTCCAGTGATTGTCGCTCTCTGCTCAAAATTCGTGGCATTCCACAGCCGCACTGTGCCGTCTCGACTACTACTGGCGAAGGTGCTACCATCCGGACTAAACGCGACACTTGATACACTTCGGGTATGTGTTGAGAGCGTCGTCTTGTAGGCAGCAGTGGCAACGTCCCATAAACACACTGTGCCATCTTCGCTCCCACTTGCAAGCACGCTGCCATCGGGACTGAATGCGACACTATGGACACTATCTACATGTCCAGTCAGGGTCGTTTTCAGTTCACCGCTGTCGACATCCCAGAGCCACACCGTGCCGCCCCACCAATGACTACAACTCGCAAGTGTGTGGCCATTAGGGCTAAACGCAATGCTCGTGACACCGTTTAAATGTCCGCTGAGTGTCGCTTTGAGCGTACCAGTAGCAACATCCCAGAGCCGCACTGTCTTGTCTTGCCAATGCCCACCACTTGCGAGTGTTTTGCCATCCGGACTGAACGCTACACTTAAGATACTGTCCGTATGCCCTATAAGTGTCATTTCAAGGGCACCTGTATCAACATTCCAAAACTTGACCAATCCTTCTTTCTCATCTCCGCCGGTTGCAAGCACTTTCCCATCCGGACTGAACGCTACACTCGTAATGTCGGCTGTGTGTCCCGTGAGAGTGGCTCTGTGTTCGCCTGTGGCAACATCCCACAAGTAAAACTCGTTTGAAATACTGCTTGCGAGTGTTTTTCCATCTGGGCTGAACGCTACACTCGAAACACTTCCTGTACGCGTTGTAAGCAGATTCAGTTCTCGTCCTGTGTGTCCATCATAAATCCAAATACCGATGTCACTTGAAACGGCAAGCAGTGTACTATCTGGTGAAAAGACTATATTACCATACACGTCGCCTTTCCCCAGTCTCATTTTGGCTCCCTCAGGTAAACCCCATTGTGTGTAATCCTGAGCAAACGCGCTTAATGGAAAAAAAATTGAAATAAGAAATAGCATTAAAATCGAAAGTCGCATCGTTTTCATGGGTTCAGTCTCCTTTATGGGTTGTCGGTTAACAGTTGTCAGTTAAGAGATGCTTTGGCTAATCAACGTCTCTTTAACTGATAACTGACAACTGAAAGGTTTTCGCAGAAAACCGTACTGAAAACTACCTACTCGTTACTTCCGTATGACCATCCGCCGTGTTGCTGTGAACCTTCCAGCAGACAACGTATAGAAATAGATACCACTTGCGACAGGTTCTCCAAACTCATTCTTACCATCCCAATACGCCGCTTGACCACGACTTTGATAGATACCCGCAGGTCGGCTCCCTAATACCAGCGTCCGCACCGATTCTCCACTCGTAGCATAGATGCGGATTGTCACACCGGCCGTCTCTGCTAACTGATACGGTATCCACGTCTCAGGATTAAACGGGTTCGGGTAGTTCGGCAGAAGCATCGTCTCTTTCGGGGTTAGCACAGCCAAGAGTTTTTGAAGAGCGGCGATACCTCTTTGAAAGACAGGTCCCTTGTCATTAACTTGCTGTGCTTGTATTAACCACTGCTCCACTTCCCCAGCCGTGAGTAATCCTATTGATCGAGCATACGCAGATGGCGCAGCATTGCCGGTCTCAAGGGCACCAGCGACCAACAAGATATCCGCTATGTCAACAACACCGTCCGCGTTGATATCCGCGGCATTTTCTACGCCAGACTGTCCAAATTGTGAGGCAACGAAAACCAAATCCTGGAGGTCTATTACACCATCATCATTTGCATCCTCAGCGAGTTGTGGCGTTTCGATCTCAGCAGCTATTTCTGGGGTCAAATCCCATAAAAGTATAGTGCCATCCCAACCACCACTTGCAAGGGTCTGACCATCCGGACTGAACGCAATTTCAGTAATACCGTACGTGTGTCCAAAGAAGGTAGTTTTAAGCGCACCCGTATCAACATCCCAAAGCTTCACAGTGGTATCATCCCGATAGCCACAACTTGCGAGGGTTTTGCCATCGGGACTGAACACTACATCATTGATACCGTTCGTATGTGCCACGATGGTAGTTCTCGGTTCCCCGGTGTCCACATCCCATAGAATTATTGTGTTGTCATCGCTACCACTTGCAAGGCGGCTACCATCTGGACTAAACGCAACACTCACAACGATATCTGTATGTCCCGCGAAGGTTGCTTTGTGGACATCAGTATCAACATCCCACAGCCGCACTGTGTGGTCTACACTACCACTTGCAAGGGTTCGACTATCGTAACTGAAAGCGACTGAAGTGACTTCATCTGTATGGCCAGTAAGTGTCTTTTTATATGTCCGTCCCACATACCATAGCTGCACGCTGTTACTCGCGCTACGGGCAAGAAATCTGCCATCACGACTCAAAGCAATTGATCTGTATCTGACATAACCGCTTGTTGTTCCGTCATGTCTTCTGATGGTTGCGCTGTGTGTACGCCTGTTAACGTCCCACAGATGAATTAGCGAACCAGCTTCACTGGCAAGCATATTGCCATCTGGACTGAAATCCAAACTGGCATTCGTTGCCCAGTCTCCTACAAACAGCGTCGCTTCGTGTGTACTTGTGCCGATATCCCACAGACGGATTTGTTCCCGACTCCCACTGGCAAGCGTTTTGCTATCTGGACTGAAGGCAATTGAATAAACGCCATCTGTATGACCGGTAATTGATAATTTGCGCGTACCACTATCAATGTCCCATAGATACAGTTTGTCCACACCACCACTGGCAAGTGTTTTGCCATCTGGACTGAAGGCAACGGAAAAGATACCTGACGGATGCCCCAAAAATTCCGCTTTGTGCGCCCCACTGGCGACATCCCATAAGTGTAATTCGCCTCTCCAACTTCCCGTCGTAAGCGTGCTGCTGTCAGGACTGAGAGCGAAACAATTGATATCCGTATTAAGAGCTGCTTTTCGCTGCCAAGTGCTGACCTCCCATAGTATCACCTTATCTTCGTTGAAACTTGAACTGGCAAAGGTACGGCCATCCGGACTGAACGCAATATCAGAGATGCCTTCGGTATGTGCTGTGAGGGTCGTTTTGTGCGTCCCGGTTGCGACATCCCATAAATGCACTGTTTCATCCCAACTGCCACTCGCAAGCGTCCTCCCATCCGGACTAAAGGTAATCGAACTTATAGAACGTGTATGTCCGAGCAGCGTTGCTATGTGTGCACCGGTGTCAGCCTCCCATAGAAGTATTTCCTCGTTCAAAGTCCCACCAGCAACCGTCTGGCCATCCAGACTAAAAGCGATCCTGTCAACCTTTGACGTATCCCCCTTAAGCGTTACTTTCTTTTCGCCATCGCCAACCTGCCACAGGCACAGTTTGTCATCCCGCCCCCAACCGGCAGCTGTGCTACCATCCGCACTCAAAGCCAGACTGTTTGATAAATTTCTTGTGATTAAATCCAGTTCTACACCATTGTGTGCATCATAGATCCAAATCCCAACGGAATTTTGTACCATCAGACGATTACCATCAGCGGAAAACGTTAAACCGCCGACATATCCCTTACCAAGACGCGCCCTAACGCCTTTCGGCAAACCCCATTGCGCATAATTTTCGGCAAAAGCGTTCGGGAAAAATAGGGTTGAAACCGTAAAGAGCGTTAAAATCAGTGTTCCAATAAGAAAGCACGTACGCCCCAGTATATTTTGAAATTGCATCCTTTTCATTGGGTCGTCCTCCTGTCTGACTCGATTTTTCAACAGCAAGTTCTTTGATAGCATTGTAGCAAATATGATGCCAAGCATGACTAAACGCCAACGACAATGCCATGCGTTAACTGCCATGCACGCAAAAATGCCGAGCATCGTTCGCAATTTGAACACTCTCGACATTTATCGCAGAGGTCTAATCTGCACAAAAATGGGCAGTCCTTATTTTAAAGTGGACAATATCGGGCATTCGTAGAGGGCGGGATTAAAATTTTTATATAAAATTCCAACGTACATGGACACCCTTTGTAAGCGCGGTTTATAGTAAAATCCGAAAATAAGTTTACAGTTGTCGCTCGTAGGGGTTGGGTAACCCAACCCCTACGGCTAACCTATGTGTGCAAATAATTACGGGATCTACTATAAAATCGCTGTCGTGAGGGGATAGCCTACCCAACCAAGTATTTAAACACAGAAGAGAGGTTATCGTCAGGAGAGTAGAGTTGGGAGACGTTCAATTCGTTTTCAATAAGGATTTCAGGGAGGCGGGCATAAAAAGCATCCGGCTTCGCGGTTTCGATAACAATATCACCCGATTCGTCTGTTTCTGATGCGTTGTTCACAAAGGTTACACTCAGAATGTCTGGAAAAGGGAGGCAGACTTGTGCTAAACGACGCGGTTCATCGGTGCTTAAGTAGACTTTGTGCGGGTGTTCGTCAATGAGTTCTCGGATATCGGAGATGGTGCCTTCAGCAAGGATACGTCCCTGATGAATGAGCAGAATTGTCTCTGTTAATGCTTCAATTTCATAGAGGATATGGCTTGAAACAATGATGCTAATACCTGTGTCGGCAAGGTCTTTCAGCAGCGCAAGGACGTGTCGTCTGCCATTCGGGTCTAAACCCGTGAGCGGCTCGTCAAGAAATAGGAGTTCCGGTTCATGGACCAATGCCTGCGCGAGTTTGATACGCTGCCGCATACCCTTGCTATAAGAACCGATAGGTCGATCCTTTGCCGATAGCATGTCCACTGTTTCCAATGACTGTAGGGTCCGGGATTCGACTTCTGTTTTGTCGTATCCACTTAAGGTGGCGAAAAAGGTGACAAACTCAAGTCCACTCATGAATTGATATGCCAATTCTATATCGGGACAGTAGCCTACCCGCCGAGTCAACCCAGGGTTGTTCCATACCGGTTGGTTCAGCACTTTTACCTCGCCTTGGTTGGGTTTGAGTTGCCCCGTCATAAGTTTGATTAAACTTGTTTTCCCCGCGCCGTTTGGTCCCAGTAGACCGATTATGCCGGGGTGAATCGTGAGCGTTACGTCATTCACCCCCATAACTTCGCCGTACCATTTGGATAGATTTTCTGTTTCAACAATTGGTGTGTTATTCATATTTTTATAGTTGTCGGTTGTTAGTACGGTTTGCCTCGCAGTGAGAGTTTTTAGTAAAGAGAAGGGTTTCATACATCAATACGGTTCTTAACCGATAACCGATGACTGAAAGATTTTTGAAAAAAATCGTACTGAAAACTAATGCCTCTGATGGCTAATTTTTAGCGTCTCTTCAAGGTTCTGGATCCCCGCAGTAGTCCCGATAGCAGTGACGCATGCTGCACCCGTCGCTGATGCCAATTCCGCAGTCGCTTTCAGGTCCCAACCCATGATAATTCCAGCGAGAAATCCAGCAACATAAGCGTCACCTGCACCTGTTGCGTCAACGACATTGACTGGATAGGCAGGCACGGAGAGTTCTGTTTCTGGTGTGGAGATATAACTGCCGTTTTCACCCATTTTAATGGCGATAGTTTGGATATTGTAGTTAGTCCGCAAAAATTGTGCGATTTCACGGCATTCAGACATACCGGTGAGTTGTTGCGCTTCAACGATGCTTGGCATAAAGATGTCTACATGGTGCAAACACGGTTCTAACGTCTCCATCCACTTTCCGGTGGCATCGTATGCTGTATCGAGCGAGGTGGTTATACCCAGCCTTTTCGCTTCTCGGAGGACGTTTGTCATCGGCGCACCGTCGAAACGTGGCATGACAAGTGCCCCGGCGATATGCAAAATTTTGGTGGTTTTAATAAGTTCCCAATTAAGGTCTGCTTCACAGAGTTCACCGTTCGCGCCGATGTAGTGATAGAAAGTCCGTTCGCCATCGGAAGCAATCGCGACAAATGTAAACGATGTGCTAACGTCGGCATCTTGTCGCATGCCAGCCACATCAACGCCGTTGTCGGTAAGTGTTTGCAGAATCAGATCGCCAAAAGTATCAGTGCCGATTTTACCCATCGCACCCGCAGAGATACCCAAACGCGCGAGCACAAGGGCTGTGTTGTTCGCACAACCTCCCGTATGGATTTCGAGTTCATCAAAGAGTACTAATTTGCCTTTTTCGGGGAACTGGTCTATCGGCCGTCCGAGCACATCAACGACATAAATACCGAGCGATAGCACATCCATGGTTCACCTCTGTTTAACAAGCACCGCAAGGCGCATCTAATCCGGCGATCATATTGTTCTTTAAAGCCCAATGATAGGTAAAATCACTAAAGTTTCGTTATTTGTGTTAACATTTCCTGTTACTACCGTATCCGTAAAGTTATGAGAAGTCCATCCGATCAGATACGGTGGCGATTGTGCACCTCTCTCTTCCACCAGATGTCGCAACACTTGTTCCTGTCGTAGAATTTGTGCAAACCACTTCCGCCTGCCGCGCAAGCCTTCATCAGGTGGCAACGCAGGTGTTACTCGCCGCCGGAGGACTGCGGTTGGCTGAAGCACGCCATCGCCTGACTTCAGAGAAAATTCAGATGCCAACTCACTATCAAGTGTGACGTTGTCTAAGTAAGTCATCTCTTTACCTGTAACGTGCCACGCGTTTTCAAGGATACGCGGAAGTTCCTGAGCATCTAAAAAGGTTTCCTGCACATAGGTCGTAGGATGCCACGGCTCCACGGGCAAGCCTCGTAGTTGAACACCTGAACTCTGAATTAACGTTCCAATCTTTTGAGGGCTCTCAGTTTCCTGGTGACGAATGAAGTTCCCTTTTGCGAAATCAATAGATGTTTCGGTGTGTGCTGTAGTCCTAACGGAGATGTAGCTTTGCAAGTGCACACGATTCCGGTCAGGATAGACTGACAAAATTGATAATTGATCTGCCGTGACACTATTCGGCAACACATTTCTCGCGACTGCAATTGTACTCAATGAGAGTAGAACAAAGAGAAGTCCTCCTATCCAATAGATGCGTGCCTTTCGTTTCTGCTGAAGCACGCCATCACTATGATCGTGATCGCGCGACTTCTGAGACCTTCCAAAATAAAATAAGAAACTACCAAAACTCAACAGATATATTGGTAAGACTATAGCCAGCAGTTTAATGAGCGGCACCTGAGTCGATCCGGCTTTGATAGAAGTTGATAAAAATTGTTGATAGATCTTCTCCTCATGTTGGAGCGCAAGGGCATACCGGTCTGTAAAATGCCGCGGAGATTTACCGTGTTTGCTCAGTAATGCGTTCCAGAATGTTTCACCCACCTGTTGTTCCGAAAAGGGCGTGGCATTGTAATCAAACGCAAGGCACAGGATCTGACCGTCTCCAAAGTTCCGCATCGCGACGTAGATCTGATCGTCTGTCCCGATGAGCGTTTCACATTCAGGTTTTGGAGAAAATGGGATGCGTTCAAACGGGTTACTATTGCTACCGAAGCTCCGAAAACCGAGTTGTTCATGTAAGACAGCCGGGATCTTCTCTGTTTGTTCTGTTTTTTTCAATTCGACTGGAAGGAACGGTTCTATAAAGCTGTCGCGCAGATATTTATAGTTACTGCCACCAGAGACAATAAGTGTGCCGCCACGTTGTACCCAGTCAAGTATCGCTGTTTGTTGGGCCTTAGAGATACGTCTCAGGACGATCTCGCGAATAACGAGAACATCGACTGCACTATAACCTATCCAGGCGCGTGGCAATGATGTCGGGTCTGAACGGTACGCCACATGTACCTGTGCATCATCATGAGCCGCTAACTGCTTTTTGTGAATAAATCGTTTTAGTTTATCACCGCTCGGTGCCAACACTAATACGAGGAAGTCTTTGCGGGCGAGGGGTGTCGGTAAAGTTATCTCCTGCATCACGCGTCGCACTTTGTCCTGAGACACTGTGTTCCCTGACTGTGGGGCAGGTCCGAGTTCAATGACGAGTTCCGTAGCATTTTTCGGGCAATAGATATAGAAATTTTTCCGTTGTAATCCAGTTAGTGGCGTCGCATACCGCTGGGTAGGTGTGTTTGAAAAACTTCTAACTTCTACTGCCAGATAGGTCTCAGCTATCCGTTGACCGGGAATGCCAATAGATGTAGCAAACGCATCTTGACCCCCAACAGTGATGGTCAGAGGTGCCCATGTACCAGTCTTGTAACCCTCGTTGAACCCGAACTCCACATCCTCAATCTCAACCGCACCGAAGGCAACAGATACTATAAAAAATGATAGAAGAAATGCGGTTTTCATCACTGGAACTCCATCTGAGGGACGGTATAACATCGCCCTTACGAGATGGGGCGTGCTGGATTGTGAATAAGTCTCGTTTCTACTGCGTTGTCAAAAGAATGCGTGCTAAATACACCGTTTCCTAACATTATCATTGACGCAACGCCGCCTTCTGCCTCAATGCCTGCGATTGTATCTATCACCCGTGCATCGCTAAGCAAACCGCTCTCTACCGAAAACTGTTTTGAGACCGCGAAGCAGGCGTTAAAGAGGTCGGCATTCGGCTTGGCACTGGTAAGCGTTTGCAATGTACGCAACGCAACATCCGCTGCACGATTGATGCGGGTTGTCTGTTCTCTGTTGCCAAGCACTTCGCTGGTCTGAATAGGTCCGAAGTAACGGTAATAGATCGGCTGCTCCGTAATCGGTAGCCTGTCAGCCGTTAAAGGGTACCCTTCCTTCAATTTGACAAGGCAACCGCCGTGATATTGTGAACAGACATCGCCCAATCCCGTCCGATTCTCAACTTCTGCGATGTGCGCTGTCATCGCAAGTTTCTCGCTGTCTTTGTGCAGGGTCAAGAGTTCATTGAGCGCATAGGCGGTTGCGAGTGCTGCGGCACCGCTGAGTCCAAAACCACAACCGAGCGGCAATGGAGAGGTGATGTCTACCTTTATGCCTGTGATGCCACTGTTTTGCGTGAGCCGATTGACAACAGCACGGACCGTCGGAAAATTGATGCACGCTCCGTTAAATAACACTCCGGTCTCATGATGTTCAGAGACGGTGACCTCTACACCTTCTTTAACCGTGAAACCCATGCCGAGCGAGTGCATACGCGCCGGATCGGCGTGCGGAATAACCTTGAAAACACACGAGATGTTGCCGGGGGCAAATGCTCTCGCCATTTCGCTCCTTTCAACAGTAACCATCGGGAGTCTGTAAAAAACTTACAAGTCGTATAAAATCTAATAAAATAAAATACCTAAAGTTAGCAATAGGACTTACACAGTGAATCTACGGTGGGATCAGGGCGTATCCGTAAATTTGACGCGTCTATAGATGTGGTCTAAAGACAGTTCGCAGCGAATTGAATCCAGGAGCAGGATGTCCGCAAGCTCCTGAAATTCTATCGCTCTCCACTGCGTTTCTAAACGAAAATGGCGTTCAACGTTTACTCTGTCTTGCGAAACAAGGATGTATTCTTGCAAGGACGCGATCTGCTTATAGGACTCGAATTTCTCGCCCTTGTCATAGGCTGCAGTTGAGCGGGAAAGCACCTCTACGACAACAGTTGGGTTGAGGAGCGTATCGAACACATCATCTTCAAAACGGGGTTCATCACAGACGACGGCGACATCTGGATAGAAGTAAGATGTTATGGGTCTCGCCTTCACGCGCATTTCGCCAGTGTAAGTCTCACAATCCAGGTTTAACAGTTGGTTGTAAAGGCCATTAAATATATTTCCTGTAATGAGATTATGCGCGCGACTTGCCCCGGACATCGCGAATATCTGTCCGGCGAGATATTCATTCTTGAAGGGTGCTTTGCGTTCCCAAGTGAGGTATTCCTCAGGTGTCAGTTGGGTTTGCACAGCAATAGCTGTCATGGTATTCTCCTTAACGGACGGAAAATCTGTGTCCTTGTGGTTTTAGTTGCTTGTTACATAGCATACACGAAGTCTGTTCTGATGTCAACGTAGAAAACTGGAAACGAAATAACTTAGAAGGACGAAGGATCAATTGCCTAAGCATTCCTTTGAGAGGGCGCATCTCTTGGATTGAAGGCATCTTCTCCATACGTTCCATCTCCAATTTTTGCCTTTTGGCCTCTACCGGTAACCGCGCATCTTGTGCCATCCAATCGTGGGTCTACGTACCGTTCAAACCAGGCTCCCATCTGTCGCCGCATATCGCTTATCAATGCGTTCTGCGATTTGTCGTCTATCAGATTTTTGCGTTCTCTTGGGTCTTTCACTAAGTCATAGAGTTCATGGGGTCCGTAAGGATAGCGGTGAACATATTTCCACTCTTGCGTTCGGATCATACGGACAGGCCCGTATTCATCAAATACAACGACCTCATCTTGAGCATCGTTTGTTTTTCTGGTGAGTGCTGGGATAAAACTTCTGCCGGGTGCCATATCGTCATTCGGATCCGGTAGACCGAGATAATCGAGAAGTGTCGGCATGAAATCGTATTGACTCACCATCGCTTCACTGACGCGTCCCTCCGGTATCTTACCGGGGTGGCTCATGATAAAAGGCACTTTAACCGAATTCTCATACATATTCAGTGGGAATGTGCCGTTGCCTTTGTGCCAAAATCCGTGATGTCCACACGAATATCCATTATCGCTACTGAAAACGATGAGGGTATTTTCGCGGATGCCTAATTCAGAAAGTCGTTCTAAAATCCTACCAACGTTTAAATCAAGTGCTGTTATTGCTGCGAAATACCCTTTCAACGACTCGCGATTGCCCATGTGCGCAGCCGTTCCGCGTCCCGCCCACGGGTGCAATGCTTCCTGCGGACACGTCTTGAACGGGCAATCCTCATAAGAATCCACAATGTCTTGCGGATGCCCATTAAACGGGGTATGCGGGGCGTTATAGTGGACACTAAGGTAGAACGGGGCTTCACTATTTGCAGAAATGAAGTCCAACGCATCATCGGTAATTACGTCAGTTAGGTAGCCGGGTTGTACCTCGACCTTCCCATCTCTAATCATGTTAGCGTTGTTGTATTTGCTGCCACCTAAAGGCATAGCGAACCAGTGACTAAACCCGTGTTGTGGTGTTAGACTATCGCCGAGGTGCCATTTACCACTTAACCCGACAGTGTAGCTATTGTCAGCGAGTACATCGGTATAGCAGGTTAAACCTTCAAGATACCGTTCAGCATTGGGTGGCATGCTGCCGTCACGGCAAAAATCGTGTACGCCGTGTGCTGAAGGGATGCGTCCAGTCATAAGGCTTGCACGTGCCGGCGAACATACGGGAGTAGTGCAGAAAAAATTGGGAAAACGTGTCCCCTCTGAAGCCAGTTGGTCAACAAAAGGGGTGCGGACTTCATCATTACCGCAACAACCCGCAGCCCAGGGGCCTTGGTCATCCGTCAGAATAAAAATGACATTTGGTTGGTTTTGCATTTGATTTCCTTCTGTTTTCTCTGCACCGATAAAGACCGATGGTGTCACTGCTGCAGCAACAGTACCAGTGCCCACGTTCTTCAAAAAACGCCGGCGCGAAATATTCGGGCTCCGGTTTTTCGCCTGATCCAACATACCTTCCTCCATTTGATGTTACGAAATCGACGCTAAATGCGCGTATAGCATTCAGCATATCTGATTCAGATGCAGATATGTTGTCTACACATTTCGTCGAGGAGGCGCGTATCTTGGATGGAAGGAATTTTCACCGTAATTTCCTTCTCCTAACTTTGCTGCTTGCCCACCACCTGTAACAGAACATCTTGCACCATCCAATTCTGGAAGAACGTACCGTTCAAACCATGCTCCCATCTGTTGACGCATATCACCGATACGAGCATGCTGAGATTTGTCATCTATCAGGTTTTTCCGTTCACCCGGATCGTTCACCAGATCGTACAGTTCATGCGGACCGTAAGGATACCGATGCACATATTTCCACTCCTGTGTCCGAATCATACGGACGGGGCCGTATTCGTCGTAAATAACAATCTCATCTTTCGCATCGTTCGTCTCTCCAGAAAGCGCAGGGACAAAACTTCTGCCGGGCGACATATCGTCGTTCGGATCCGGTAATCCGAGGTAGTCAAGAAGTGTCGGCATGAAATCGTATTGGCTCACCATCGCTTCGTTGACGCGCCCCTCTGGAATGCTACCCGGATGGCTGACGATAAACGGTACCTTGACAGAGTTTTCATACATATTCAACGGGAATGTGCCGTTGCCTTTATGCCAAAATCCGTGATGTCCACACGAATACCCGTTATCACTGCTAAAGACAACGAGCGTATTTTCGCGGATGCCTAACGCTGCAAGCCGATCCAGAATCCGCCCGACATTTAAATCAAGTGCCGTTATTGCTGCGAAATAACCCTTCAACGATTCGCGGTTACCCATGTGCGCCGCTGCACCTTGCACAGCCCACGGATGCAATGCCTCTTGTGGACACGTCTTGAAGGGACAATCGTCATAGGAGTCAACGATATCCTGTGGGTGTCCCGTAAACGGCGTATGCGGTGCATTATAGTTAACGCTAAGATAGAACGGCCCCTCTTTGTTCGCTGAGATGAAATCCAATGCGTCATCGGTAATCACGTCGGTGAGGTAGCCGGGCTGCATTTCTACCTGTCCGTCTCGAATCATATCTGCATCGTTATACTTGCTTCCTCCGGTAAGTAGCGCGAACCAGTGACTGAACCCATGTTGTGGTGTCAAACTATCACCAAGGTGCCACTTGCCGCTCAATCCGACTGTGTAGTTGTTCTCTGCGAGAACGTCTGTATAGCAGGTGAGTCCGTCTAAATATCGGGCGGGGTCTGGTGGCATGTTTCCGTCGCGAATCCAGTCGTGTACGCCGTGTGCTGACGGGATGCGTCCGGTCATAAGGCTTGCACGTGCTGGCGAGCAGACAGGGCTTGTACAAAAGAAATTCGGAAAGCGGGTACCTTCTGATGCCAGTTGGTCAAGATACGGTGTCCGTACCTCATCATTACCGCAGCACCCCGCAGCCCACGGGCCTTGGTCGTCTGTTAAAACAAAGATGACATTAGGTTTTTGTTGCATATTGTTCCTCCATTCCATGGGTGAAGTTGGTGTAATAGGCTATTATTGCATCAAGATTGAGTTTATGGGTAAATTAGGTTCGTAGTAGGGCAATTCATTGCCCGTTGCTTGCCTTCGGACGTGCGATAAATCGCACTACTACGAACCTGCCCTCAAATTCAAAGTTGAAAGACTACTATATTTCTTTTTTATATTTACTCACTTATTGGATCGCTGCTTTTTGCAATTCTTCAAGGAGACGCACTATATCACGATAGCATTTATCAAACGAATCGGCTTGACGCGCTTGTTCAATGTCAAAAAGTGCTGCGAGTGCAGGTTGATCGGTTGTTTCACTATATGATTCGTTGTTTTCCATTCGTTTATCCAACCATCCCTTTGCATCACGGACAACCTCCGGATCGTTTGGTGGGTGAATATCATTTTTTAGTCCTCTTCCTCCACGGAGCGATTCGGCTGCGGCAAGAAACCATGCCTCAAACTCGTTTTTAGCAATCACAACGGCAATAGGCAAATCACTGCGGGCTTGTGATGCTCGGTGAAGTAGGGCAGGTCCCAGTTCTGCTGGACAGTCACCGTCACTATCAAGGATGATAAATATAGCACCTTGCCCACCAATCTGCCGAGCTACGAATTCAACAGCTCTTTCAAGTTCGTTCTCTTTAACAACCTTATTCCGGGGACGGCGAATAGGTGCGGACACGACAATCGGTAATTCTGGATAAAGATTCGCAGCGATGCGGCGAATCAGAAGGGGTACAGTTGCTACTTCGCTTTCCCCTTCAACAATGCAACCGATTTTGACTGTCATTCGTGCTTTCCTTTACTCTGCGCTTTAGCAGACTTCGGCTTATCAAAATCAGACAGAGACAGTTGTTTCTTCTTTGCAGCAGGAAGAGCTGCCGGATCCGGTTGCAATTGATTACTCCGTAAAAGTTCCCCGACCGTAAACAATCGATCTTGCACCACAGACTTGCTTGCATCATCCACCGGAGCGATTACCGTATTGCCATCATCTGCTTTAACTGCAAGAATTGACTCCACATCTATATGCTTGTCCTCAAGCAGATCTGGACTGTGAGTAGTGACGATAACCTGCGTTCTGTGGGCAGCATCCCGAAGACTGTCAAGCAGTACCGCTACCGCCCCTGGATGAAGTGCTATCTCTGGCTCCTCAATTCCGACGAGTGGCACGCGTTTTTCTGGGGCCCGATCTCCTTGGAATAGTGCTACCAAAACCCCTAATGCGTGGAGGGTGCCATCAGACATATTGTTTGCGTTAAATATCAATGAATGGTTGTCTTCTGCAACATATTGTTTGAACTGCAATGTTTCCTTCGGTCCAAACTTCCGGGCATGTACTTTATGCACGCCAGGCACTATCACTGCCAGATATTCCTCAATATTTTTCTTTGCATCAGATGAGAGTTGCCTGAAGACACTGGTTAAGTTGCTTCCGTCTTGCATCAACATGTCCCCTGGATCTGAATCTTGTAGGTCTCGGATTATATCGGGATTAAAATTGTAAAATCCCATCCGAGAGAACGCATCATAAACAGGGCGAAACTCGGGCAATCCAGAGGCGTTTACTAAATAGAGTCTATCGTTTACAGCTGCTGGTGCCACTTTTACACTTGTATCAGTTATTTTCCCATTATCAACTCTGAAATATGCTTCTGGAGTGTTATCTTGTCCTTTCTGAATTCTACATTCTTCAGTTTGTACCACGTACCTTCCACGTGAACGAGATTCAATACTGAAAGCATAGTATCCGTTGGCACTGTCGGGCAAGGTGAATTCAAGTCGAATATTAAGGTATGGGGGACCGGATAAGCGATGTCGAATGTCATCAAGCCCACCACGATCGCGTAACGCATGGTCAAGCGACGAATTCAACGCATCGGCAACGAATCGCAGCGCATCAAGAAAATTGCTCTTACCCGAACCGTTACGACCTACAAGAAATGTCAAAGGCTGCAGTTGTACATCACACGCTGCAATGCTCTTATAGTTTTTTAAAACAACCCTTGTAATAAACGTTGAATCCTTCATGTTACTAAACCTTATTTTCAATCTCTGCTGTAAGAAGGGTTGTAACCCCGATGCCATATACGTTACGCTACCGGAAATCCATCACCAACAAGCGGTTCACCGTCCGCAACCTCAATAGTCGGAACGAGGATATGCCCTGGTGCTTGAGCGTTGTTATAGCAGACATCTTGCGCCATGAAAATCATTACGAACGCGCGACGTTGACGATCCGTGACGTTTGGCGGTGTACCGTGCCAGTTCAGGCAGTGATGAAACATACACTCACCGGCTTTCAATTCCACCGGAACGCCATGACTGATGCCCAGTTCCCGTCTCTCTGTCCACGGGTTCGGCGGCGGCTCGTCTCCTGCTTCGCTCGCTTTTGCGGATGCCGCATTGAATGCTGCTCTTGCTGCAACTGAGAACCGTTCATCTTTGTGGCTCTTCGGCATAACATGCATGCACCCGTTATCGACTGTCGCATCATCCAAAGCCAGCCAGCAGCTCACGATATTTGGCGGACTCAAGGGCCAAAAGAAAAAATCGTGGTGGAATCCGAAGTGTCCGTTATCTTTTGGTGGTTTGGAGATAATCTGATCGTGCCAGAGTCGGACTTCGGGGGTATTCAGAAGTGCGCGTGCTGTCCCCGCAATGAGTGGGTTATGGATAGCCGCCTCGTAACTGGATTCACGTTTCCACATATTGACATACTGATGGATGGCGCGGGGGTGACCACTACCGCGATTGAGTTTATCTTCACGCCGGTCGTGTCCGTACTTGAACTCTGGTGAAGAATCGTCGCCTTCGGTAAGCTCCAGTTCAATAATCGCATCTAAACCTGCACGCATGGCTTCAACACCATCGCTATCTAAGACCCTACCGAATTTGAGATACCCATTCTCCTGAAAAAAATCGATCTGTTCTTGTGTTACCATTGTATTTCTCCATTGATTCAGACAATTTATTCCGCCGCTGCTTCCGGCAAAAGGCAAAGTTCCTCTGGTATTAAATCATAGCATGGATAGGCTTGTTTATCAATCTCAATTTTTCAGACAAATCTGAATTGCGGGTTACACGGATGATGTGGATTGAGGAGGAGGTCGAGTGGTGATATGCTGTTTGTGTGTTTGTCAAAATCACGGATGATTATAGTGCTGGATGTCAATTTCGTAAGATGCCCGATTGGTTTGTGCCTGCATGTTTACATCTCCTTTTTGTTGCTCGGTTGAGATGGAGCGATTTGGAAGACATCCTCAATTTCATAGTACTATGAAAAAATAATCAGCAAAAATTTCGCCTAAACATAGTTAGGGTGTGGGTTTACGGCATATATCGGAATTTATGTTTTGTCCGATTTACTATGAAAACTATGAAATTATAGCATTACAAGTAACTACATCGAGTTAGCAACCGTGTTAACTGGTTGTTAATTTTTTCTCGTTTCGTGGATAATGGGTTTCTTGGACGTAAATTATGAACATTTCGTGAACATGGCACGGATTTTCATGAACATTCATGAACGTTGGCGATGTGTTCAATTTTCGTGTTCGCAGTATACAGGGTTGTGAACCCATTCAAGGCGTGGGTTTGTGAGCGCAATAGATTCTGTGTACGATGATTTTTTTGCCAGAATGTTCACAAATGTTCACGAAATTGTTCACGATTCTTTTTTGTTCTTTGTAAACAGAGCGAACACAGTCAGAACATGGGCTGATGACGTTTTTGAATTCTATGTTTCTGAAATTTTCGTGAACAATTGGGCAATTTTAATTTTTGTCTATCTCTTTTGAAAGTGCCACAAGTGTAGTGTTCGATTGGCTTGATGGCACTTGATGGATTCGGTTTGTTTTCAAGTTGTTCATGAAATGCGAATTCTATCGGTTAACGTTTGTTAATTTTTTGGGTATACAACTTATCCTCGGGCTTCATGTTTATGCCTGCGTTTACCACAAGATAAATAATCCCGCATTTGCGTCCCTCGCAAATTCTTTAATATCAGTGAAGTGCTTTCTCAAATTGTACTCGACAGCACTTGTTGAACAATTCCCTATTCTGATCCAAATCACTTTTGGCGGGTAACCGTGAATAACGCTCCTATTCCTAAAGTCTGTATCCTTTGAAACGATGAGATAGTCGTTATCACGAGCGTAATTCCATAACTCAGTATCTGTTGCCGTATTTAACCCTATCGTTTTGACATGGGTAGAATTAGGAAACAGGTCCACCAATAGCATCACCAGTTGGTCGGATAGGTTCTGATCGAATAGAAGTTTCATCTGTATAAACGACCACCTGCGATTTTTCCTTGTCCGCTGCGTAAGCAAAACAGGCGCGAATATCTGTCTCGGTTAACTCGGGAAAATCATGAAGCACTTCTGCGACTGTCATACCGGATGCCAGATATTCAAAGACATCGTAAACGGTGAGCCGCATTCCTCGAATACACGGCTGCCCGCTGCGTTTACCCGGTTCAATGGTAATAATATCTCTATAGTCGTTCATTGTATCCACCTCTTCTTATAAATAGTAGGATTTACGCATGCTGCTCTTTTGTAGCATAGGCTTTTAGCCTATGCCTTGAGAATGCCTGTGTTTTTTTAAGAGTTTACCTCGTAACAGAACGTCATATCGTCAAAACTGCGTAAGTCCTAAATAGTTAAAAAAAGTATACCACAACTCGCGTCCGTTATCAACGGTTTTAGCGGGAAATTTCTAATTGGCAGGGTTAGGGGTTCGCGTTTTCTTATAATCTGAATCGCGGATTCTGATTTTCATAGTTGCAATGCTTCATCGAGTGCCTCACGAAATTCATTTTCGTTTTTCTCCTGATAAAACGGCAAACCGATGATGCGATAGTTCTTATCCTCTATGATGAGTTCGCTTTTACGTTCAGTATCAATCTCTTTGAGGAAGTCTTCTTTCCATCTGTCAAAGTCTTCAATATGCTCACCTTTAGGTTCAATAAAGAGTTGGTAACTCAGTGTTTCGCCATCTTCTTTTCCCAAAAAGAGAACAAAGTCGGGTTGAAAGGCTTGCCCATCAAAGAAGTTATAAATAGAAAAATGCCGCTCGTTACGGATGAGATAAACGCCACCGTAGGTTTTCTGTAGTTTCTCAAGTTGCGTCTGTAGAAATTGCACGAATGCTTTTTCTTCACTGGTGCCGTAGAGACCATTAAAAGCAAACCACTCTTCGGCTTTCGCGATACGCTCAGCATCGTGATTTTCATCAGCGCGTGGCCCCTTAGCATTGAGTTTCAGAATCTTCGCTTTGAAAACATCACGGATTTGTTCCTTATAAAAATATTTCGTTCCTTCGTGCTCGGTAATTTTTTCCCGAAGTTCGGTTTCAATCTTTTCTAAAAGATCGCAACATGCCCTGAGTTTTTCTGCAGCTTCGTCTTCCCATTGAGAGAAATTGCCTTTGAAAGTGATTTTCAACCCACCTAAAAAGTTGTCCGAATTTCTAAATTCGTTCATTGATTTCAACTGTGGAAAATACTGTTTGAGTGATGCAAACCGAAAAAATGGGTTACGTGCAATGGCTGTTTGAACGATATTCTTTTCAATATCCGTTAGTGGTATGTCCTCGCTGTCTTTGCTCCGCGTGGTATAGGTTTGGTCACTCTCTATCATACCTGTCACGCCTCCAGATCCCTCATAGACGGTATGCTCATGCCATTTCTTTTTTACACTTAAGGATGCCAAGTCTTCAAAAGATTTGACATGTTGATAGTCTCTCGGGACCTGTTTATTTATCCAGATGACACCGTATTTGTAAAGGTGCGTCTCTTTGAATGATGCCTTGAGTTTCAGTGGACGCGTCACGGTTTGCTCGTCTATGAGTCCTTGCTGGACCAATGCTTTTTTGATCTCGGTGATATAAGGCAAATCGTTGATGCTGTGGTAATGAAATTCTTCCAAGACGCGGAGTTCATGCTCGAGGTCTTCGTCAAATTTGCGTATATATTTATCCTCGTGTTCCGGCGGCAGGCTAAAAGGATAATAGCGAGCACCGCGCCCGATAAGTTGTGCCTCGGCGATGGTCGCTTTTCCAATTTTGTTATGTCCTGTACTGCCGGTATCATAACAGCGAACGATGTCGAACAGGTTTAGCACATCCCACCCTTCACTAAGCATCTGCACTGCAAAGATAGCGCGGATCGGGTTGTTTTCTTCTTCAAGCCTGTTTACCTCCACCTGATACTTCTCTCTTTCGACTTTTGAATTGACAGCAAGGCAGTATTTTTCTTGGAAATCTGTTTTCAGATAGCGTGCCAGATCCTCGGAATTGGTTTTGTGGTTATCAAAAAAGCGAAACGCCTGTTTAATAATCGGAACTTCAGATCTCCGAATTCTGTCAATATCGTTTTTGGTGAGACTATCCATAAATCGGTGAAAGTCTGCTTTGTTCTTTTCGGAGTCCGGGATTGTTTTGCCTTTAAACAGAATTACAGGTTTCAGTTGAATCTTGTATTTTGTTGCAACAGACTGTTTGTAGTAATTGAGAATGATTGCCTGCAAGATGCGGTCCTGCAGACTGAAATCCGACCTCACAATTTCAATATCCTTCGAGTATTTGTCATTCCGAAATTTTACCAAATCATAGCGGTAGATGACCTTAT
The DNA here is from genome assembly GCA_009843785.1 of Candidatus Poribacteria bacterium. Taxonomy (GTDB): domain Bacteria; phylum Poribacteria; class WGA-4E; order WGA-4E; family WGA-3G; genus WGA-3G. Next base: position 37,721 of record VYCT01000153.1, read on the forward strand.
TCCGATACTTTTGGACGATTGCAGGCGTTTTGTCATCGAAAGTGGCGGTGAATTCCAGCAACAAATTAGCGTCGTTTGCAGTGAATATTTTTTCAACGGTGTTTTCCCAAGTCGGTTTTTCCTTTGGATTCGGATTCTCTGCTGTTAGGTCCAATTTAATCTGTCGTGTCTTCGTAGAGACGTTGGTATGG
>VYCT01000112.1 GCA_009843785.1 Candidatus Poribacteria bacterium
TTAATATACAGAGGGATAAACCGTACCGCGATGCTTAACTTATCAGATTCCGTATTTGAGGTAGTCATTTGTCAGATGTAAACACAACGGAATCTATTCATTGGGGGATCCTCGTGGAAAGAGAAGACGATGTTCAGCTCATTTACAATATTTTGTCCGGTGACGAGGCGGCATTCAGCATCTTAGTCGAAAAATACCGAAAGAGCGTTCACGCGTTCGTGTGGCGGAAGATCGGCGATTTTCATCACGCCGAAGAAATTACGCAGGACACCTTCCTACAAGTTTACAAAAAACTTCCGACACTCAAGGATCCCCATCAATTTACTGGATGGTTGTACGTTATCGCAAACCGGCTTTGCATCGATTGGAAGCGAAAGAAGAAACTTACGGTACAATCAATAGAAGACACATCTACGGCAGAAATCGAGAAATCTGCTTACACACGTTATTTATCGGAACAGCGGCAGACAGAAGCTTCCGAGCGTCGCCGTGAGATCATCAAAAAACTTTTAGCACAACTTCCAGCGAGTGAACGCACCGTCGTGACGCTCTATTATCTCGGCGAAATGAAGGTTAAAGAGATTAGTAAGTTTTTAGGCATCTCTGTAAGCACAATTAACACTCGTCTGCATCGGGCGCGAAAGCGTTTACAGGCATCTGAAACGTTTTTAACATCTACTGCCGGAGGGAATTTCGAGATGCACGAGAGGGACATAGAACTTTGCACACAAAATCTGATAACAATCAGCGAGGCAATTCAGACCTATCAGAAGGAACACGAAAATTTTCCTGAACGGCTCTCAGACCTTCATCCGAAATACTTACCAGATGCATCGGTCTTCATCTGTCCCGCGGATGACGAAGATGGAAAGGCAAGTTTCCTCCCGAACATAGATTTGGTTACAATCAGCAAGATAATTGGAAGGATAGGTTTTCTCAAGGACATAGAGCCGAGAATGCCCGTGAGTTATGGATATGAGCTTGCTCCGGAATATCGACAGAAGAAAATTGAACAACGTTTAGTATTCGGTGATGTCATACCACTTGTCCGTTGTTGGCATCACGTGAATGGAGATTTTGAGGTTTTGAACTTAAGCTTTTCTTCTCAGATTTATAGGTCTTCCAAGATTTGGGAACACACGCCGGAGGATATGTACGGTAGCCACGAAACGGCACTCACTGCTATTGAAGAAATACTTGCGCGACACCCCGATGATAAACGTTACCCTGATGGTAAGCGTTTTTTTCATCTCTATCCGCAGCTTGTCAGACTCTATACCGTATTAGGGAACGAACAATCAGCGGCTGCGCTTATTGAACGCCTCAAGTCGGGAATGATACAAGACCTTCAGGGGTATCATGTGCTGTTCGACCTACTCAAGACCGTGGAGCGATACGAGGATCTGCTTGCGTTTTTCCAGGTAGCTGAGCAGCAGTATCCAGGCGATAAATTCATCTTTTATAAGCTTGCCGACATTCATAGGAGGTTAGGCAATACTGAACTCGCTGAAGTGTATGCGCGCAAGTCTAATCCGAGATACGAATTGGTTGGCAAACCTGTCCCTGACTTTTCTGTGATCGACCTTGATGGGGATCCGATTTCGCTTCGTGAGTATCGTGGGAAAGTCGTCTTGCTGCACTTTTGGATGGTCTGGAGGGATTTTGGCACCGCGGAAGCATCAGATATCAAGAAAGTTTACGATACCTATAAAGATGCGGGATTCGATATTATTGGGGTTTGCCTTGATAGTGAAGCAGCGATAATGCATAGTTTGCGTAACTACATTAAAGTAAATAGCATTCAGTGGCGACAAATTTTCGACACGGCAGCGTATTCACTTTTACAACAATATGATGTCGCTGGTACTCCTGAACTGTGGCTCATTGATAGGGAAGGCAAGTTGATCACACACAAAGCGAAAGCAGAGAATTTAGAGATGCTCGTCGCGGAAGCGGTGAAGGCGCAATCCCAAGGCTAAACCGATAGCTTCTCTCTCCACCAACTGGAGGCTTTTAGATGTTCCCTATCTGGATAATCGCCAAAAGAGAGTTCACAGAAAACATTTTCTCCCTTCGCCTATTCATCGGGTTAATCGTCTGCCTCGCGCTTTTTGTCGCCAGTACATACGTACTGATAGAGGACTACGAGAAGCGACTCAGCACCCACAATGCGGCAGAGATCAAACACCGGAACGCGCTTGAAGAGGTGAAGGTGTATTCGGACCTGCGGCTGGACATCGCAAAACCGCCTGAACCCTTAAGCGTTATCTGCTTAGGGATGGAGCGGCAGCTGGGAAGCACGGTAAAGGTTTCCTACGAAGATGTCCCAACGGAAGCGAAAATCCTCGGCGGCGGCAATCCGCTGCTGAACATTTTTTCCGCCGTTGATGCGGTGCTCATGGTGCAGATTGCGTTCAGCCTGTTCGTAATTTCCATCGCTTACGATGTCATCTGCGGTGAGCGTGAAAGGGGAACACTTGCCCTTGTCGCATCAAACCCAGTCTCGAAATACCATATCCTGATTGGGAAATACCTCGGCGGGATGGCGAGTCTCCTCATGCCACTCGCGATCGGCTGGATAGCCGCGGCACTACTGATAAACGTCCACCCGATGATAGAATTCCACACTGCTGAATGGAGTCGGTTCGCCGGACTCTTCGCGGCTTTGGCGTTATACCACTCCGTCTTTTTCCTGCTTTCGATGTTGGTTTCAGCCATCACCCAGCGGTCGGCGCGGGCACTCGTCTGGTTGCTATTCTTCTGGCTTGTGATTGTGTTCATCACCCCAAACAGTGCGGTGTATATCGCAAAGCAGGTGCGACCGATACCTTCCAAATCGGTGGTTAACATGGAAAGCGCGGCGATAGAGACAGCGTTTAAGGAGAAAATCAGAGATTACGGCAGAAGACATCGAAGCAGCTCCTACCTTACATCGGAACGCAGTGTGATCAGTGGTCATTATCCATTCGCCTTCCACGTGCTAACGGGATCCAGAGAGGCGATGCTCTGGTATCTCGACGGTGCCCAATTTTACATCCCACACCGCATTGAATACGCAGAGCAGATAGGAAACCTCCATCGGGGATACTACCGTTCGCTGAAAAGACAGACCGCCTTGGCTGAAAACCTTTCCAGACTTTCTCCGGCATGGGTCTACTACAATATCTCTGCGGGTCTGTCCGGCACGGATTTGCGGCGGCACGAGCGGTTCATCCAGCAAGCACAGGATTACCGAGAGGGACTGATGGCATACATGCAGGAACAGGGAGCTTTCTCAAGTATCAGCTGGTTCACGTCCGCCAATCTCAACGATATGCCCTCACAAGCGGGCCTCACGGAATCAGATGAAGGAACGTTTTTTGAGAACGTCACACCGAAAAGTTGGGATGACGTGGAACGGCTTGACTTAAGCGGCATGCCTGTCTTTAGCAGTGAACCGGTGTGGGGAAACGTCGCGCTCAGCGGTGTTCTCCCGGATTTGGTCTACCTGATGATCCTAAACATTCTGCTGTTTCTGATCACCGGAGCGATGTTCCTGAAAAGCGAGGTGAGATGAAAAAATGCTACGTGAAATTATCTGGCGAGAACTTTTAGATCATTTACAGAGCCTCCGTTTCGCCCTGACGTTGCTGCTGGTCATCGTCCTAATGTTGACCGGAAGTGTGCTGTATATCCACGATTACCGGCAACAGGTCGCAGATTACCGTGAAAACGTCAACGAAACCCTGCAGCTTCTTGAAAATAAAGCGAAGAGAGGCTTACACGCGGTGGTCAGTGGTAACACCCTGATGATATATCGTGCGCCGAGTCCGTTGGGCTTTATCGCCGAAGGACATGAAAAAGACCTGCCGAATGCCTTCGGCGTGAGTGGTTTTGACCTTGATGGTCCGCAAACAGTGCTTCGGAAAAACTACACGCTCCAGCGATTTGATGCATTGGATTGGGTGTTCACCGCCGGCGTTATCCTGAGTTTCGCAGCGTTTGCGATGACTTATGACAGCATCTCAGGCGAGGCAGAAACAGGCACACTCCGACTGTGTCTCTCTAATCCGCTCCCTCGCGTAACCCTGATTTTCGGGAAGTACATCGGCGTAATGATTAGTCTCTCGATTCCGCTGATCATCGGGATTTGCATGAACGTACTCATCCTCTCGCTTTTCGGCGTTCTGTCTTTTGAACTGACCTATTGGCTTCAGATCGGCGGGGTCGTCCTGTTTTCGGTTCTCTATATCTCTGTATTCGCCACACTTGGAATGTTCATCTCCTGCCTCACGAGAACCTCATCCGTCAGTCTCGTCCTACTCCTTCTGGTATGGGTGTGTTTTGTGGTGTTTATCCCGCGGACGGGCGGATTGCTCGCAAGTCGGTTGACGGAACTCCCCGATGAGAAAACCATAGCCAGACAGGCAAACGATGCGACGCACGAAATCCTGAATCGATACGGCAGGGATAGATTTAGTCGGTACTGGTCGACAGGCGAACCGCTGACCCGTGCCGCCAAAATAGGGGATGCCAAGCAAGCGATTTACAATGGATACCGCAACCAACAACTCCATCAAGTGAAACTCGCGCAGGATATATCGCGTATCTCCCCAACTGCGATCTATCAAATTGGTTGTGAGGCATTGGTCAGCACCGGCATCAAACATTACGAGCGATTTTTCAAGAAGGCGATCGAATATCGGCGCAACCTCCTACAGTTTACCTATGAGGAATATCCATTCAATCCCAATATTTTCCTTACAGATACTGAACGACAACAATTGCGGGAGACGCAAATCAGCCTTGACAAGATTCCCAAATTTGACGATACCCCCTCCGATTTTTCCACCGCATTCACCGAAGCCAGTCTGGACATTCTACTGCTGTTTCTATTCAACCTCGTTTTCTCCATGGGCGCGTTCCTCGCCTTCACGCGCTATGATGTGTGAGTCTACGGCTGACTGAACCCCTCTTCCTGTAGGAGCGACCTTCCGGTCGCCACCACCCTCTCAGATGCCATGACCGAATGTGCGAATCTGCGATGCTGCACATGGGCAACGAACGCTCTGATGATTGACAACTATTCTTCCTGCAAGAGAAGTTTCTAGCTTCGACCTCTTCGCCTCTTTGCTGAAAACTGAATGTCTCTGATTAATTACAAAGTATTTGACATTTTTCGATAATTTGTGCTAAATTTAAACTACGTTTTGTGCCTGTTATTTACTCGTTATATTCGTAAGTGTGCTCTTTTATGGTTTATCCAGTTCTACTTGAATTTGGATGCAACGTAGCAGTTAAGAGTTGGAATTTAAGTGTTTCTGACTGGAGGGCAGTTGATGAGAACAAGATTTTCCGCTGAAGAACGATTTTCCTTCTATGATGCTATTCTTCATCTAGATGGTGAAAGGGAGTTCGTAACGGTTGATAAAGATAGTGATACTCTAACTTACAATACAAGAAAAATAGAGAGCGAGAAAAAAATATCAGGAGTTCCTACGGATGAGGAATTGACCCGATGTGAAGTGCTACCGTTTATTTAGACCATAATTTCGGAAAGTTAAGACAAGTTTTGTCGTTGAAATTCGATAGGTGTCAAATACGCTAACGCTGAATGCGGGCGTTTCTCGTTATACACCTGTGTGATAAAATGTCCAATGCGTTCTCTCGCTTCATGGATGTCCTGATAGTCGTTGAGGTGAACTTCTTCTTCCTTGAGCGTTCGGATCAACCTTTCAGCGTATCCGTTCTCCCAAGGACATCCTCTGCGAGCGACTGAAATCTCAATTCCGTGTGCTTTGAGTCTTGAGAGATAAGCACTTGAAAGATACTGTACGCCTTGATCGGAGTGATGAATCTCCACAACCCTGTCGTCTAAAGCTTGTTCTAAGGGTTCCAAGGTCAGAGATTGCGTCAAGTGTTGACTGAGGTTCCACCCTCTAATCATGCGGGTGAAGACATCCATGAGCAGTGCGAGGTAGATGAAGCGGTGCTTGAGGTGGACGTAGGTGATATCGCCCACCCAGACCTGATCGCATCGACAGACCTCAAGGTCTTTGAGGTGATTCCGCCAAGGCTGCGGACCGTCAGTAGAGTGGGTCGTTTGACAGACACGTTTCACCGATACCGACAAGTTCTCTTCTTTCATCAAGCGGGCGACGCGTTTATACCCAACGGTGTGTCCTTCAGCCACCAACGCCTTCGTGATACGTCTATACCCGTAGGTCGGGTGTGCCGCCGCTAATCGCTGTATTTCGGATCGCAGCACTTCTTGAGAAGCGTCGATTCTCGGTTGATAATAGAAGGTGCTCTTGTTGAAACCCAGCACCTGACAAATTTGCCGCATGGAATATTCCTTGCGCAACGTCTCAACGACGTGGCGCTGTTGAGATGGATTCAATCCAACAACGTCAATGCTTTTTTTTGGATTTCCAGTGCCAGGGTCAACCGTCCAACGAGTTGCTCAAGTTGAGCAATCCGCTCGGTCGACTCGGTAGTGGGCTTATCCGTAGAAGTAAACAAAGATGTGAAATTTTCAACAGCTTGCTGCTTCCACTTTGAGAGTTGATCTTGGCTCAGATTATGGCGACGGAAACCAAGTTCTGCTTGCGAACTTTCACCGAGGAGTGCCTCAAGCACGACTTCAGCTTTAAACTCAGGGGTAAATCTTCTTCGTTTCGCCATCGGAATGCTCCTTTCAAGTAGATTGTCATTATAGCACAATCTTGGTTTAGAGAGTGGTCTAAATTTCCGGTGGCAGTACAGTTGAAGATATGTTTGAACCTGACTTTTATTTAAGTTTGTTAAATAACGAATTTGAAACATTGTTAACGACAACAGACATTGTCGTGGAACACCCTCGTATTTCACAACGTCTTAAAGAACATTTTAAGAACAATCCTATGCCAAACAATAGAAAATTTAAACATCTACCGCCCGCTCTATATTTTAGCAAAAATGTTGGTAACCTTGAGAATCAATTGTCTGATTCAGATTTTGAACGATTTCAAAAGGCTTTTGATGCTCTGAATGCTTTAATTGATTAAAACGATTACCTGCGGTGAGTTAGCAGCTAAGTGTGTCTTCAATTGAACAGTGTCTATAAAACATCCAATTGTGTGCATAACTGCAACGCTTTACCGGCCCTTTTGGACGGTGTGCGCTTGCCATGGAATTTAAAAATAGAAGGGACAGACACAATACCCTCCCTACAATACGAAACGTTCGGACATCCAAACTAAACCTGCGCCTTAATCAATGTGGACTACACATCTGGAGAATTTTTAACAGACAGTGTAAATGAAGACTGTAGAACAACCTCCGCGCTTCCTGTAGCCCTTCAATATGAAACTCAATGGCTTCAGCAATCAATGTGCGCACTTCTTCCAGTGTTTCACCGACAACACCGCACCCTGGGAGATACGGAGCATAAGCACTATAATTGTTTTCGCCTCCTTCAAAAATAACGACGTATTCCATAAGGTTTTTCCTTCAATTATTGCTTGAGAGTGTTGACAATTTCTTCGTTGCCCTCACGCAATGCCATGTCGAGCGGTGTCTCTCCTTTGTAGGGTTGAAACACAATCCTCTTGAATTCACGTAGCGGCCAAACCAGTGATGTGACTTCATTTGTCCATTCGGTGAACTGTTTCGGATGCCGCATTCGACTGACCGTTTTCAGCGATGGGTTGGCACCGTGGTCTAACAGTAGCCGAACCATCCACAGATTGCCCAGCCGGGCGGCGAAATGTAACGGTGTTTCCTTGCCGTATTCAACGAAATGCTCGTTATCCATGATGGGCTCGTCATCAAGTCCACTCAGTGCCTGGGCGTTAATATCCGCGCCTGCTTTAATCAGGATATAGGCTTGTGCGAGATGCGTATCGTCATCGTGGCGGGATTGTACATGGAGTGAAGTTTCGCCGTTGTAGGGCCATGCGAAATTCAGATCCAACCCGTTTTCTACCATAAGCAGAAACGAATCGAAGTTGGTGACACCGATGCCATGAAACCCAAGATAGGAGGGTTGATTGACATCAGTTCCCTGACCGATGAGATACCGGTTAATCTCGTAATCGCTACTCGGCCAATGCGTGCCGAGGTCGCTACTATTGTTCACGTCCGCACCTGCCTCTATGAGTGCCTTGACCTTGTCGAGATATTTGATCCTAATACTGGCACAATGGAGCGGTGATATTCGATTTATTTTCACGTTTACGAGCCCTGGTGCTTCAGCAAGCATTTGTCGAACTGTCTCGGTATCTGCTGTTTCAAATTCTGCTTGCCAACGTTCAATGCGTTCTTGGTTCACTTTATCTCCTTCTGCTGTCCGCAGCTGCAACCCTTCTCGATGAGTGTCGCATAGTAGCTACTCGCATAGAGCTGCTCACACGTCGCACAGCACAGGCGACCAGCACTGTAATCACGTGACCAAATCACTTGATTTTTCTCAGTTCTCCCAGTGAGTGATAAAGAAACGGATTCTCTAATATCATAGGGGGCATTGTCATGTATCGTTTCCAAGAGACCGATGGCGTGTTGTTCGACTGTTTGTAAAAGCTGTGCCGTCGTTTCATCATCGTACGTGACAACGTGTCCGAGTTCATCGGCAAGGACGCGCACTTGCTGCCGCAACGCCTCAAGTTTCTCGGTCGGTGTCAAAATTTCGATCATACTATCCTCCATCTTTGAGCAACAGACATATCATGGCTTCTTGCATGTCCCGGTCCACAAAGTTGCGTATCGCTTCTACCTTTGCATCCCGTGTGCTATTTTCCCATCCAGTTTCGGTATCGTTGAAGTACTTTATGATAAACCATCCTGTTCTGGAAATCCGATTTAGAAGTTCCATGCCTTCAGGAGAGATATGGAGTCTTTCACTAAAGATAAAATCAAGAAGACTGCTCGGGCCGCGCGCCGTATACGTGAATTCGGCTTCCGAGCGATAGTTGCGGATGACGAGCTGCAGCCCGTCATCCGTTAGGTTTATCGTAAATACCCGGTCCTCTCCCTCTCTCGTCGTGAGAGTGTCGGTGGTCAAGGTTTCATTCATAGGGGTTTTCGTATTCCTCCCAAAACTTTAAATCTAACACTTCTGGCACGGTCGCACCGCCGCACCGCCGTGAACGTTGCAAGAGTTTCTGCACGCCCGCGTTGATCGTCGGCGCAAGAAAATCCTGCTGGAAAATCTCATAAAACAGAGGCAAAAGACGTGTGTGTCCAGAGAGGATCCCAGTGGGATCCCTTTGAACAGTGTCCACTTGCCATGGAATTTAAAACAAAGGGGCAGACCCAATGCCTTCCCTACAATACGAGGTGTTTGAACATCCAAACTAAACCTGTGCAGTGATTAATAACGACGTACGCCATAAGGTTTTTCCTTCTCGAACGCCTTCTGTAATTGTAGCACCCGCTTAGCGTCAAATACCAGAAGAAACCCAATCAGAGTAGCGTAAAAGCACCAAAGATCGAGAAAACGCTAAAATGACCGAATGACCTTTGCTATCAAGCGTTGTTTGAACTCCGAGGCATTTGGATCTCCGAGAATGATGAAGAAATCTGTGCCAGCATAACCTGATCGGCGTAATGCGAAGTAGATGTTGATACCCTCCACTTGCCAGATTAGGCGACTGCCAAGGCTTAAGGCGGGACTGAAGTCATAAGTGAGCGTTAGAATCTGTTGGTAACGTCTCTCAAAATGCCACTGGATTCGTGAGGAAAGTCCTGCGGTGAAGCGGTAGACACGGAGATTCAGATTTCCGCTGATGCGCTGAATCGGCTCGCCTGCCTGTTCACCCCAATTGCAGGTAATACCGACATTATTGAATCTGTCAGAAGCACGCGCACGGAATCCGATGCTGAAAACACTATCGTTGAACTCTTCAAATTGTCCGCCCCTCCAGCCAGCGGCGAGTGCATAGTCGCTATGCGTTAGGATCAGTGAAGATACATAAAAGTCACGCCGGAAGACTTCACCTTCATACGTGTTAGAGATTTGGCTTTGGACAGAAGCGGATGCTCTGCGGAAAAATCCTTCACGCCATTCGTTTTTGATGAAGCTGCCCAAACCTACGCCGCGGTAGCCGGTGAATGGTTGATAGCCGAGCCGGTTGACGAAATCCGGATCCACAAAAAACGCGGACAGGTAGTGTTGGAAGAGCGATCCGCTGTAGCCTACACTGATGAACCCGTTCCTTCCGTCTGATTTGCCCGCCGAAGTTTGGACGAAACGAGAACCCACTGAAAATTTACCGTGTCTCATATCACCTGACAAGTAACCTATATTGTTCGCTCCGGTGTCACGGTGATGATGCGAAAGGAACGCCGCGCTGATATTGGATGTTGCTGTGAGCGATTGCGTGGCTTGAAAAATAACGTTCTGGTTGTTTCGGTGATACGTGCCGAGGGTGCCAACCGAAGTGTTTTTACCAATTTTTCCAAAGAGGTTAAGCCCGCCATCCATATCCATTATCCGCCGCGAATGGAACAGGCGACTGAGGCGATAGACGTTGCTGCCTTCCGAAAAGAACGGGCGGCGATCCGGCACATAGCGTTCACCGTAGGAGAAATCAATGCCCTCCACAGCCTGTTCAATGTTATCAAAATCGGGGTTTGCTGTGCCGATGAGTCGTAATTGTGGGGTAACCTCATAACGGATGTCTGCCCCCGCGCGGGCAGTATATTCGCTCTCGCTCCCGTCGGTTTCTATTTCGCTGATACCACCAATCAGATAGGGTAATACCTTGAGTTCCCGCTTCCGAGGCGGTGGCAGCACATCAATCCAATGCCCATCGTTCTCTCGGAATTCGTTAACACCTAAGTTACACCACCAAGAACGTTCGCCAGTGCGTTGTCGGAATCTGTCAACGTTGATGCCCATCCGAACGGGTTTGGTCGTATTAGGGTAATCCAGCATCTGCCACGGGATCTCCATCTCCACGATCCATCCGTTTTCCACAATTTGGGCAGCAACGCGCCACAATCCAATCCATTCGCTTTTCTCCGCACGTCCCGTAGCGAGATGCGCAAATTTCGTGCCGAGTGGGTTCGCCATAAAGAAATTTCTATCGGAAAATTGGTGTGTATGGAACGGATCAAGACTGAAAGAGACCCAATCTTCACCTTGAAACCGGGTCTGATCTTTGGTTTGGCGCGCCACAATTTTATCGGGCATATCATCGTAGAGGTGAAGTCCGACGTAGATAGCTGTGTCCGTGTAAACGACCCGACCGACTGATTGGTTCTTTGCCGGTTTTTCGGTGCGTTCGTCGGTGAAACCCGTCGCCTTCGGTGCATCTTGCCAGCATACATCGTTGAGAACACCGTCAATGGTGGGTGGCTGCTCGGTTTTGATTGCAGGGAGTTCTTTCTGAACGGTTTGTGTATTTTCTTGCGCCCAAGTTTGTAGGTTTGTGATTAACATAAACAATACTGCTATGCGTATCACTATCATACTATCTCCTGTTTTGCTCGGCTGCGTATAGTTATCTGTGAGTTATTATAATCCAAGTTGCTACTAACAAGATTTTAGGCATGCAGAGACTATTTTTCATTTTTAGTATTACCTTCAATTAAACTGAGCGAAACCCGGAAGACTCGGCTCAAAAAGGTATGCCAATTTCGCAAACACGGCGCGATCCCCCGGCAGACTATCCACAACCACAAAGAAAAAATGGCTTTCTGGCGTAAACTCGTAATCGAAGATCGAATTGAGGTTGTAGGTGACCTCATCCTGCATCCGCTCATCTACGCGTTCAACGTAAATTCGCCAACCGATTTTTTTCGTAAATTGGTAATTGCTGCGGAGCCGAAAAATGAGCGTATTTCGATATGCGCGCCAAAAGAAATTTTCAAGATCCAAATCAATCGTGAACTTCCCGAAAAGGTTAACACCCCCGGAAAAACTGGTGAACCGATTGAATTCATCGCGACGGGTGCCGAAACGATTGAGAACCGATAATTGCCCCCACGGTGCCTGATAATCAATATCTGCTCTGATGAACTTGGTATCGAAAAGTTGACCGACCTCGCGAAGCCGTCCGAATCCACCGGAAGTGAAGAAGTTAAACCGCCCGATGTCAATGTAGAAACGCGACTCGCTCAGCCGCTCTCGCAGCAACCTTTGGGCATTGGTTTGGTAAAAATGGCGCGTATCTACCCAGAAAGATTCCACGGGATGCGACGCTGGAAACTCATACCTGTACCTGAGCCGTGCGCGCGCCCGACGGAACGCCTCCTCCTCAAGCCCCATTTCATTGGGACGAAAGCCGTCCTGAATCTCTTCAAGTTGAACCTCACCAAGCCAACCTTCGTGAATCCATTCCGTAGCGATGTGGTATGCCCAGTGCATCTCGCCGTCAATCAAATCAATGGCATACTGCGACGCTGCTGTCAAGTCTCGATGCAATCCAAATCGCCCATTCAGCGATAGGAGTGCGACATCTCGATCGGCTTGGTGTTTGTGGATACCCATCGCGCCGATGACAGTCCGTTCACCGATGTCGTGATTAATTCGTCCAGCTAAAAGATTTACCTGTTTCTTCTTATCCCCATCGTACCGATCAATCATTTTGCCATAGGTATTGATGACCGCGAAATTAGAACCCCCAATTCTGCCTGTTGTTTTCGCACCCACATCAATCTCTTGGACGCGCCGGGTATAGAACAGATCCAGCGGTAACTCAAATAACTCAGCACCCTCCCTGAAAAACGGACGACGTTCTGGAAGGAATAACTCCCGGTCACTTGAGATATTAATTTGCGTCGGATCGCTCTCCAACTGCGAAAAATCTGGATTCAGCGTCACATTCGAGGTCAGATGCGTTGAAATCGGAAGCATCAGGTCTAACCCACCATCAAGATCGTTAGGACGATCCACGAGCGCGCGATAGCTGCCATAGGGAAGAACCCCCAGTTTACGCTCCGTTTTAACGCTTTCTAAATTCAATCCAGTCAAATCGCCATACTCTGATACGCGTGAGAAAAAAGCCGTCTCTGCCCATGAATGAGATTGACCATTTATCGGACGCACCCGCCAAAAGTTGACGCCCCAGGTGGTATCTGACCGATTAAAACGGACCTCACGAAACGGGATCGCAAATTCTGCTGTCCAATGATCGGCGTGTTTCTTGACTTTCGCCTCCCACTTTGCGTCCCAACTCATGTCAAAAGTACTCTCATTGCCGACCCTCTCATCTGTTTGTGTGCCGAGTGTATTGATCGCAAAAATATAGCAGTTGCGCTGGTCGTGATAGGTATCAAGCATCACTTCAATACAGTCGTTCTGCCAGACAGGAGAATCCCGACGTGTTAGAGTTTCCCGGAGACTTTTCATGTCCGGCTCCTCACAACGCACGCCGATATAGAGTGTATTTTCATCGTACAGCACCCGAACCTCGGTGTCTAATTCAGCCGGATGTATTTCTCCTTCCTTTGCTCGGAAGAAATCGGTCGCGATGTCGGCATCTTGCCAGACGGTGTCTGTTAAATCCCCATCAATAACGGGTGGGTTTTCCACCCAAGTTGCCTGAATAGAGCGTCTTGTATTTTGTTGTGTATTTGCGAAAAGCGGTGTAACCAAAAGCAACATCGGTATCCAAACGAACATGCATGACCATTGCACGTGTCCAATTTTTTCCATTGTCACCTCGTTTTTTTAAGGTATTTGTCTGCAATGTGTTTAGTCGTTTTGTGAATTAAATCAAATCCCCTTCCTAAGGGTTTAACCCACACCGATGAAAATTCATCAGAAAATCTGTCAGTCCTTCTACGCCCTAATCTTTTGTTTCTGAGAGTTTACGCATTGCGGCGAGATACAATGCTTTGCTTTGATTTCCGAAGGGTCCTGGATTAGTCAGATTTTCTGGAAAGTGTGAGAACAAACTCGCTTCACTAACTTCTTCAAGGTCAAGTGGGTTCCCTAATGCTTCTATTTCCCCCAAATAAGCGATTCCCCAGTACTCGAGCTCGAACATGAAGCAGTGAATATAACACAGCACTTCAAGATTTTTCAGTGTTGCACCGGTCTCTTCCAGAAGTTCTCGGTGTGCAGTTTCTTCAGCCGTTTCCCCGGGTTCGGCGCGCCCACCCGGCAGCGTCCAAATGTCGTTATCACGCCACTTGCAGAATAGTATCTCGTTATCTTGATGCGCGAGACAATTGACAAACTCAATTTTGCCTACGTCTGCCGGTGGTTCTCCGAAATAGAGTAACATGTAGCCATCTTGTTCCTCGATCTTTTGAACCATTTTTTTCTCCCTAAATACGAAAGTCTACTATTGATAGTAGTTGGATGAATAGAAACTGCGCGATTTGACTGGATTTAGCTGCATTCCAAAAATTGGGAATACCAAGTCCACCAATAATATCTCCATGAAATTAAAAGACAATCGAAAACTACAGAGCGTTTGTTCAATCGCTTCAGCCTGCTTTCTTAAGCGTTTCCGCGCACGACTCAGACGACTCTTAATTGTGTTCTGAGATACGCCCAAAAACTTGCTAATCTCCTCACAAGTCATTTCAGCAAGATAGTAAAGACGGATCACCGTACGGTCAGTCTCTCGGAGTTTATCAAGAAGCTTTTGAATCAAGGCGCGGTCCGACTCTTTTCCCGTTTCCTTCCGCTGTTGTGCTATATACTCAGAATAACACAATTCTGCGAGTTCTTCGGGATCCGTTGATGTTAGCGACTGCTGTTGCGGTTGAGTCGCTTCTTTTCGGAGCCACGTGACACAGAGGTTGTTGGCGATAACATAGATCCATTTTGCGAATCGGTCCGGGTGTATCAACGTGGCGAGCTTCTGATACGCCGTAAGGAAGACCTCCTGCGTAATATCTTCTGCTATGTGATAATCGCCGATTTTTCGCCATGCCAGTGCGTGAATCTGCGATTGATATTTCTCAGCCAAAGCCGCAAACGCATGGTGATCGCCTTCCAGAGTGCGTTGAACCAACTTCTCATCGCTATATTGCATAGAGTACCTCCACAAGAAATCTGTCTGTTGTGATTAAAGACGAAAATTGGGGGTCAAAAAGTTGCACTTTGGCGAAAAAAAAGCATTTTTTGTACAATGCGTCTCATAAACAGATAAATCCTTAGTAGAAATCACTGACATCTTGTAGACGACGTTAAGCGTACTTCCGCTGAAACATAAAAATAGACATATCAAGAAGATCATGAAGCAGGACGTAATTACGCTAACAGTGTATGGCTAAATGACGGATCCTCGGAAGAATACTCGGGATATTTGTTTGATATTTCCGACTGGATAGGTTATCATATATTGACGATTGATATTTTTGTCCGCTATAATTTACATAAACTTTATTTTCTTGCTACATGGAGGTCTCAGATGCAGGCAACCCCCCAAAACATACTGGAAGCATTCAACCAACTTCCTGAGATTGAAAAACACGTGATCGCTTCCGAAATCATAAAGCAGGTAGCTCTGCTGGATATTCCACCTTTGACAGATGAAGCACTCACGGAAATTGCGGACGCGCTCTTTGTTGAACATGACAAAATGGAGGCGGAAGATGCCCAGACAAAATCAAGGGGAAGTCTGGTTAGTTGATCTCGGAATGGTAGCTAAAGTTAGACCCTGCCTCGTCATCAGCATACCCGCTCTCGTCCAAGATCGCGCCCTTGTCACCGTTGTGACACATACAACAAGCACACGTGGCTCAAGATTTGAAATCCCCATAAAAACGAGTTTTCTGGATACCGGTGTTTTCGACGTACAAAGTCTGGTCACGGTCTCAGAAGCGAAATTCTTGAGAAAATTGGGAAATCTCCAACCTGATCAGTTATCGGAGGTCGAAGACGCGGTGCGTCAGTGGCTGCAACTTTAAACAAGGTAAGCCACTCACACTTCAAGCGTTCCACCAGCACCCCAAGCGGACGGGTGAATCGGAGTTCTACCGTATGCTGATCCGGAGGTGTGTGGGTTGAAGGTTGCAGTCTTGACCTTTTGCGGTATTTCCCACAATTCTCTGGTACGCATTGTTTCCCGCAACCTATTCCGGATCGGTTGTCCCCAGAGACGTTGGAGTTGGTGGCATCTGCGGCGTATGGGCATGTCAAGGAGATTGTGAAACAGGATGCGGTTACGCTGACAGTGTAAGAGAATCAGCGCGCTTACAAAGTGCCAAGGAAAATTTGGATAAAGTTAAATTAAAATGATGTTTTCTTGTGAAGGATGTTATAATGTTAATATAGTTATGGGCAGTGTTTTGTAATCGAAAACGAACTACATTTTGGCAATACGCTTAATGCGATACAGAGGTAAGAATCATGCTTTCTATCACGTTGGATGTCCCAAGTGAACTTTCAACCCCACTTTCTATTTCCGGCTATAATCAAGAAAAACTAACTGAGGAAGCAAAACGGTTGCTTGCGATCTCTCTCTTCGAGCGTAACATTCTCTCTTTAGGGCAAGCTGCAAAATTGGCAGAACTACACTTATGGGATTTTATTCGGCTTCTGAGTCAGCAGGATATCCCGATTGCTGAATACGATGATGAGGAAATCCAACAGGAATTGAAGACTGTCGAATGCTTAATACAACAAACAAAGTAACTGATCCAAACGGGTTGATAGTTGTCGCGGATGCCTCATTTATAATTGGTATCTCTCTTTGCGAACAGTGGGATACTTTGAAAGTGCTTGTCGAAACGTTGATCATTGCGGACGAAGTTTGGAAGGAAGTTGTTGAGCGAGGAGAAGGGAGACCGGGTGAAAAAGAATTGCGACAAGCGACTTTTGCCCAAAGGCAAACCGTTTCTAACACATCAGCAGTTACCATGCTAATGGCGACCCTTGATAAAGGAGAGGCTGAAACGCTTGTATTAGCAACGGAACTGAGGGTAATGAACGTGTTTGTTGATGACCTACGCGGGCGAAAAGTTGCTCAATCTTTAGGATTGCAAGCAGTCGGTGTAGCAGGTTTCCTTTTGTTTGCGAAAAAGAGGGGCAAAATTAGAGCGATTCGACCGTTATTATTACAACTCCAGCAAAAAGGCTTCCGACTCAGCAGTGGGTTGATTGACACGGTGCTTGAAGAGGCGAACGAAACACTTTGAAAACTCTTAAGAGCGGACAGATCGTAGGTTGAATGAATTCCATCAAGAACCTAAAAAATGATACAAGGGAAACGAGTTATGAAGAAAGAACAAATTGTTTCCCAAGATCCGTGCGTGATGCACGGCACCTTAGTTTTTGCTGGCACTCGCGTGCCGGTTGAAAGCCTGATTCAACACCTTGTTGCTGGCGACTCGCTTGATATGTTCCTTGACGATTTCCCGACAGTCTCACGTGAGCAGGCAGTGGCTTATTTGCAAATGACTCTGGAGTTCGCTACGGTGTTTATATCAGCGTATGCGAAGGAGCTTCTTGGATGACAGGGATGACATAACTCCGAATTGTTAAGCTGTCAAAGTGGTCGGTTTCTACGCGGGGTTCCGGTTTTTTCCGGTGATCAAAAACGATATAGTATCCCTCCTGCACGTTTTCCAGTTTGGGATACGCGGCGAGTTGTGCTTTACCTGCCTGATACCGGGCATCGCCTCGCCAAATCTTGGTTTCGACGATGTACTTTCGTTGATTGTGGGTGATGAGGAGATCCATTTTCCCGCGCCCGGTTGGGACTTCAAATGACATGATGCCGCCCACTGTCTGGACGAATGAATCCAAATACGTCAGGAGCAGGTGCCGTCCGACATATTCTTGCGGGGTTTCGGGGACTTGCAGAATCCTAAAGCCTACGCGGGCAATAAAATCCCGGAAGTTATCTAAGAGGGGTTCCATCTCAATCTGCCCTGCAGGGGTGAGATAATTGAGAAATCCGTTGATGTTTTCTTCTGCAAAGTAGTTTCGCTCCAAGCCGTTGACTGCAGGCGTAAATGCCTGCATGATATGATGCAAATAAATCGGGTTGAGAATCTCACATCTTCCGTCAGGTCCTTCTCCGATAACGCCATAAGTCTCGAGCTCACTGATGAGTTCATCGTGGAGATTAAAGCGGACCCCTTCCTCATAGGTCATGATTTCCATAAGTATTTTTTCAAAGTGACGGTTTTTGCGGATGTTAGTTGTCAGATGATCGATGTTGGTGTTTCGTTCGCGAAGGAGTCGGGCGTGTGCCTCCGTGAAATGCACCATCGTTATCGGTTCAGTTTTGGGAATATCCAGTTCCTCTGTGAGTATCTGCGCGAATCGGTTGACGAGGAAGGGTTGGCCAGCAGTATAAAAGGAGGCGTAAAAAGCAGAAGGGGTGTAATTTTCATACTCTTCAAAATTCAGGCGGATTGGAAAGTAGGTTGGCTCTGCATCGGCTCCGGCAATTTCTGTAGAGGCGGTTGGAAGTGTGTCCAGGGCGCGTTGAAAAAAGGTGGTTTTTCCCGACTGGCGCGGTGCAAAAAGAACGATATAGCGTCCCTCTTTGACGCGGTTGCTGAAATCTGCAGTTTCTTCGGTGCGGCTGACGATGTAATTTTCCTGCGGATTGACGGGACCTCGGGTTCCAAAATTTCTCATTGCCCACCTCCGCCAGGAACTGAGACTACGGGATACAGCAGGTCAATATCTACAGATTGCTCGCGACTTTGATGCGGTTTTGTGCTCGGGCAAGTGCCGCTTCCGCACGCGGGCGGTTCAGATCGGGGGCGTTTGCTTTGAGTTGCGCTTGGGCACGCTCAAGCGCGCTTTCTGCACGCTCGACATCAATTTCGGATGCCCACTCCGCAGTCTCAACAAGAACGGTGACACCCGTCCGAAGCACTTCAAAGACACCACCACTGGTTGCCATTAACTGCGATGTGTCCGACGATTCACGGACACGAATCTCGCCGACATCTAATGCAGTAAGAAAAGGAATATGCCCCGCCAGAATCTGAAAGTTGCCTTCAACTCCGGGCGCGTGAAGGCTTGTTACGTCCCCTTCATAAATCAACTGTTCCGGTGTCCGAATTTCCAGATGAAAATTTCTATTTAACATATTTCTAATTTTGTGCTTCTGAGCATTGTTCCACTTCGTTTCACGATGGTTGCGGGGGACACAAACTAAAAGTTTGTGCTACAAATATATCTGGTTAATCCTAAAATTCACTATCAACGGTATAGTTTTCAGTTATCAGTGAGGAGGTTCTCTCTTAACTCTCACTGCGAGGCAAACCGATAACCGATAACTGACAACCATTAATCCGCTGCTTCTTCTAAATCTGCGCTTTTCGCTTGTTCAAATGCTTCGTCAATCGTACCGATATAGCGCAACGCCTGTTCGGGTAGTTCGTCGCAATCACCGTTTAGAATCGCTTGGCAGCCTTGAACGGTATCCTCAATTTTGACGTATTTGCCGGGAATTCCCATAAAACGTTCTGCGACAAACATTGGTTGCGTCAAGAACATCTCTATTTTCCGTGCCCTGTTAACAACTAACTTCTGTTCATCCGAAAGTTCGTCTACACCGAGGATAGCGATAATGTCCTGAAGGTCTCCATATTCTTGTAGGACCTGTTTGACCCTGAAGGCGGTCTGGTAATGTTCTTCACCGATAATCTCCGGTGCTAAAATCCGCGAGCTTGAAGTCAGCGGATCGACAGCTGGGTATCTGCCCTTCTGAGTGATAGCGCGTTCGAGTCGTGTCACAGCGTCGAGGTGGGCGAACACAGAGACGACGGCGGGATCGGTGTAGTCATCCGCGGGAACATAGACGGCTTGGAATGAGGTAATCGACCCGTGTTGTGTAGAGGTAATCCGTTCCTGCAATTCACCCATTTCGGTTGCGAGTGTCGGTTGATATCCGACAGCAGAAGGCATCCGTCCGAGAAGTGCTGAGACTTCACCGCCTGCAAGTGTAAAACGGAAGACGTTGTCGATAAAGATGAGAACGTCTTGACCTTGCTGATCGCGGAAGTATTCTGCCATAGACAGTCCGGCAAGTCCGACGCGGAGACGTGCACCTGGTGGTTCATTCATCTGTCCGAACACCATGGCTGTTTTGTCAATCACGCCGTAATCGTCCATTTCAAGCCAAAACTGATTCCCTTCGCGGGTCCGTTCACCGACACCACAGAAGACAGAATAACCGCCGTGTTGCGTCGCGATGTTGTAAATCAGTTCGGCGACCAAAACAGTTTTGCCGACACCTGCACCGCCAAAGAATCCAACCTTTCCACCCCGAACAACGGGTTGAATTAGATCGATGACTTTGATGCCCGTTTCTAACATTTCGGTCGTTGTGCTGAGTTCTGCTTGCGGTGGTGGGGGTCTGTGAATAGAATATCGTTCGGATTCACCGACATCGCCTCTTTCATCAATAGGTTGACCGGTCACGTCAAAAACACGCCCGAGGACAGCATCACCGACGGGAACAGTAATCGGACCGCCAGTATCGGTTGCGAGTGCGCCGCGAACCAATCCATCGGTTGTATCCATAGCGACCGCACGGACCCGATTTTCACCTAAGTGCTGCTGCACTTCAAGTACCAACTCGCTGCCATCATAACGTTGAACTTTAACAGCGTTGAGGATATCCGGCAATTCGCTTTCCGAAAAATCTATGTCAACTCGTGCGCCGACAACTTCTAATATCTTTCCTTGGTTCATGCGATATTCCTTTTCTTAATTCAGAGTAGTTAGCTTCTTGTCACGATTCTCTAAAACTTCATCTCAAATGCTTTGCGCTGTGAAATCATTTCCAGTTGTGAATCTCTCTATCGTATACAGATTCGGAGCGATTACAGACTCGGACATGCTTTCTTAAAGCGATTGATTGATTCTGTCCGATTGATTAATGTGTGTTGCCGATTGCGCGTTGGCATCAGAAGATTCACGCGTTGAATTTTTCGATTCAGGTTTTTAAGCTTCTCACTGTATCGTTCAATACTGCGGGCACGTTCATGTTCAAAACTCCGGCTGACTGCCGCGTGCCGATGCGGATACTGCTGGATAATTGCCGCTAACCGTTCTCTACGGGCTTTCAGGTTTATGAGGATTCTTTCAAGTTGTGCTTTTTCTTCTTTAATTTCTTTTTCTAATTCAACCCACCGTGGTGCGAATCCGTTCTCTTTCAAGAGCCGATTCGCCATTCGGGCTTGAGGGGTCAAAAAGGGATTTGTATCCAATTTGAGCGGTTTACCTTTACCGGGCAAATTGGCGAATTCGCCGCGTTTCATCGCCTCTTCAATCTGTTTGTTAACATTGATTGGCATCTGAGACCTCCACACGGTTACGGCACGACGGCGCGTGCCTACTACCTTGCACGGCAGAGCAGAATCTGCCTGTTAATTTTAACCCTCTAATGCGGCTGCACCACTTACAATCTCGGAGATTTCTGTCGTGATCTGTGTTTGACGTGCTCTGTTGCGTTGGAGAATCAATTCGTCGATGAGTTCTTTTGCCTTTTGCGTGGCGTTCTCCATCGCTGCCATTCTTGCGGCTTGCTCCGCTGCGTTAGAATCCAAAAGCACCTTCCACATTTGCATGTTCAAGTGTTTCCCGAGTAGTATTTCAAAGAGTTCCACCTGTCCCGGTTCATAGATATAATCGAGAAAAAGTTCATCACCTTCTGGTATTTCCGGTTCTAACGGGAGGAGTTGCTCAACAAGCACAGTCTGGAGAATTGCAGACTTGAAATTGTTGTAGATGACCTCAACTTTATCAATTTTTTTGTCAGTATAAAGATGTTCAAACTCGTGGACAACGTCAACGGCTGTTTGGAATTCAAGTTGGCGGAAAATATTAATATATGAATCAGTAATGTCGTAGCCGCGGCGCGCAAAATGCTCTTGCCCGCGTCTCCCGATGCAGATCAGCGTTACATCCGCGCCACTTTCTTGATAGTGTTCTATCCGTTGTGTGGTTGTACGGATGATATTGCTGTTAAAACTGCCACACAATCCTCGGTCAGCGGAGACAGAGATGATGCAGGCATGCTTTATCTCACGCGTTTCAAGCAGCGGGTGTGTTAACGCCTGCTCTTCAGTATCCATCTGCGAGATGAGATGCCCAAGGATAATATTCAGTTTTTCAGCGTAAGGACGAGTCGCATTAATATTTTCTTGGGCACGGCGGAGCCGCGCTGCAGCGACGACGCGCATTGCATCGGTCACCTGCTCAATATTTTGAATGCTGGCGATGCGCCGCCGGATCTCTCGTAGCGTTGCCATGGTTACTCACCTTCTGTAGGAGCGTCTTCTGATTCAGTGTGTGCATCCTCTTGTTCCGGTGTTGATGCAGGTGTGTCACTCCAGTTTTCCTTGAAGGTCTTAACAGCAGTGTGCAAAGCTTCAAGTAATTCATCACTGAGTACGCCTGTCTCTGCGATTTCTGCGAGGAGTTCTGCGTGATTTCGATCAAGGTATTGCAGAAATTCGGATTCAAACCGCGCCACCTCTGTTTCCGCAACATCGTCCAAATAACCGTTAGTGCCACAGAAGATGGAAGCAACTTCGCGTTCTACAGGCATCGGTTGATATTGGGGCTGTTTCAGCAGTTCGACGAGGCGTGTACCGCGTAGCAGCATCGATTGTGTTGTAGCATCTAAATCCGATCCAAATTGCGCAAAAGCGGCAACTTCTCGGAAACTCGCGAGATCGAGTTTAAGGGTCCCCGCGACCTCTCGCGTATCCATCGCTTTTACTTGAGCATCACCACCGACACGGGAAACGGATAACCCGACATCAATTGCAGGTCTCACACCTTGGTTAAACAGATCCGTTGTAAGGTATATCTGACCATCGGTGATAGAGATAACGTTTGTGGGGATGTAGGTAGTCAAGTCACCTTCAAAAATTTCAATAATCGGTAGAGCCGTGAGGGAACCGCCACCGAGTTCGTCGCTCAGTTTTGCGGCACGTTCTAAGAGACGCGAATGGAGATAAAAGACATCACCCGGATAGGCTTCTCTGCCCGGCGGTCTGCGTGAGAGCAGTGACATCTGGCGATATGCCCAAGCGTGTTTTGTCAGGTCATCGTATATAATTAGGGCGTGTTTGCCGTTATCTCGGAAGTATTCGCCCATTGAAGTGCCTGAGTAAGGCGCGATGTACTGAAGGGGTGATGGCTCACTTGCGGCGGCAGCGACGATAGTCGTATATTCCATCGCATTATGCTCGCGAAGGGTATTGGCAACTTGTGCCAGCGTAGACCCTTTTTGACCGACAGCGACATAAATACAGTAGACATCTGTGTTCTTCTGACTCAGAATAGCATCTATGGCGATTGCGGTTTTCCCGGTTCGTCTATCACCGATAATCAGTTCTCGTTGTCCTCTACCGATCGGTGTCAAGCTATCAATTGCTTTTAAGCCTGTGTAGAGGGGTTCGTCAACGGGTTGCCGTTGGACGATGCCCAACCCTTTTTGTTCCACCGGCAGTCGATGTTCTGTCTCGATATCGCCCAAACCGTCGATAGGTTGACCGAGTGCATCGACGATCCGTCCAAGAAGTGCTTCACCAACGGGCACTTCGGCGAGTCGCCCTGTCCGTTTGGCGGTGTCGCCTTCGTGTATGAGTTGGTCTTCACCGAACAGGACGCACCCGACATTATCTTCTTCGAGGTTGAAAGCGATGCCGAAGATGTCGTTAGGGAATTCGATCATTTCGCTTGCCATTGCATTGGCAAGTCCATGCACCCGTGCGATGCCATCGCCTACCTCCAGCACAGTGCCAGAATCGTAGACATCCACGTCCTGTTCAAACTGTTGGAGTTGTTGTTTAAGGATATTTGATATTTCGTCCGGTCGGACTTCTCTTGCCATATTTTCAGTCCTCTGTGAGGAATGGTTATCAGTCCTCGGTTATCGGTTTTCGGTTAAGTCAGCGATTTATTGTAATAATCTATCCTCTTTCAGCGGATACCAAATAGGTGTAAATTGTTACAAAATCGCCTCTTAACTGATAACTGACAACCAATAACGATTACCCTTTTGCGAGTTGTTGCTCCAGGCGTTGGAGTTGTGATGCGACACTTGCATCAAAAACGGTGTCATCTAATTGCACGATGAACCCACCTTGGATCTGTGCATCGGTTGTCGTTTCCAACCGCACCTGTTTTCCCGAATACGCGCTTAATTGCTGTATGAACCGTTCCTCTTGCGCTGAGGTTATAGGCACAGCAGTCGTTACTTTTGCGACAAGCCGACCCGCGGCTTCGTCAACAATCGCTGAAAAGACATCCATAATTGCGATGAGGTAACGTTCGCGCTGCTTTAATGCGAGTAGTTTGAAAAAATTAATCGTCAGCGGCTGCATTGCATCGGTGAAAAGTGCTTGAAACGTCTCACTTTTAAATTGTGGAGATAGCACGGGACTATGGATTAATTGCGTGAATTCCTCGGATTGTTCAATTAATTCTCGCAGCTTATCTATATCCGCGATAATAGATGCCAGCGCATTTTGTTCCAACGCTGCATCGTATAGGGCACGCGCATAAGGTTTTGCCACCCGAATGTCTCTCATAGTTCGTTTTCACCTTTTTCTAATTATGAGCCCCTGGGCCTCGTTCTACTTCGTTTCACGATGGTGTTTGGTAAATTCCGATGTGCCTGAAGATGTATCCGATTTTTAAGAGTCTATATTCGCTATCCAACATCTCAGGAGTCACACGTTCATAATCATCGGGATGGTACGCCTTCTGCCTAACGCGAGTCCGCTGGCAATCTGCTAATAGATGCGTCAATAATATGCTGATGTCTCTCTGCGTTGAGTTCCTCGCTTATGATTTTACTGGCGGCATCAATAGCGAGCTCAGCAACAACACCGCGTAGTTCGGAGATCGCTTCATCTTTCTCACGCTGAATTTCCGCTTTGGCTCTTGCGACTTCATCCTCTGCTTCTTGTCGCGCCTGCGCGAGAATATCCTGACGTTCCGCGTTCCCCTGTTCAATCGCAGTTTGGATTTTGGTCTGTGCCTCGGTTTCGATATCGGCAAGGCGTTGACGCGTCTCAGCAGTGAGACGGTCTAACTCCTCGCGATCCGTCCGCAGCTGCTCTAACTGTGTGGCGATTCCTTCTCTACGTTCGTCTAAAAGTCCACCAACCTTACCGAAAACGAACTTCCAAAGTACGGCAAGCACAATCAGAAAGCCGATCGCTTGGATGAGGATCGTCTTCGGGTCAATTCCGAGCTGGCTTAGGAGTCCGCCACCGGCGGGTGCCTCAGCAGCGAAAGCGTCGTTGAGACAGATGCCCATTAAAATCGCTGTAGCTGTATATAGGACGTAATGTGTTGCCCTATGCTTGGTGTTTTGCATAAGTCTGCTGTACTCTATTTTTGAAACTGAAGACGTATCCGTTTGTGCGTGTCGTTTGGATGACCGTTTCGGCTCGCCAACCGTGCCATACGTCTTCAGTCAGGCGTTATTTAATTTCCGCTTCTGACATCTGTCGCAACTCGTTTCGCATCTGCATCAATCATCTCTTTGAGGATTTCGCCCTCTGGCAGTTTATTATATAAGAGAAAGAACATTAAAAGCGAATAGATAACGAGCGACTCAATAAGTGCCAAGCCGATAATCATTGCAGTTTGGATCTGCGGTGCGGCCTCGGGTTGACGTGCGATGCCTTCAAGAGCGGTACTTGCGGCATTTGCTTGGGCTCTTGACGCGAAAATGACAGCGATCGGCAATCCCAAAGTTACACCGAACGCCAACACTGCTAAATAAATCATGAAATGTCCTCCTTGGACGGATACGGATTTGTAGGGGCGGGGTTACCCCGCTCCTACAAGCCCCAGAAAATTAGTGATGCGCTTCATGCGCGTCGTCATGGTGTTCTGTAAACAACACGATGTAGATAGTTGTTAAAATAGTAAAAACGAATGCCTGCAGGAAACCAACAAACAACCCGAAGAACAGCATCGGTACCTGAACCGGTACAAACGGAATAGTATCAAGAATCAGTATGCCCACTCCGAGTTTTGTGAGTTCAATAACTACCGCTTTCTCACCAAAAATGTTTCCGAAAAGCCGGACAGCAAGTGAACCTGCTCGCGATAATTGGGCAACAACTTCAAGTGGGAACATTAAGAAGCCCAGCCACGGTGGGTCACCAGCTAAATGTTTCAGATAGCCCACTATCCCGTTCTCTTTAATAGCAATAATTTGAACGCCTAATACAGCCGTTATACCCAGCGCAAGCGTTGTATTCAAATCTGCTGTTGGGGGTTGAAGTCCTGGAATGATGCCGAGATAGTTCAGGGCGACAATAAAGATAAAGAAGGAGCCGACGAATGGAACATACTTTTTGCCGTGATCGCCTAAAATCCGCCCGAAGAAGTCCATAATACCACCGACAAACACCTCTAATAGGGTTTGTCCTTTCCCTTCAGGTATTCGTTTCAACTTCCGGGTGGCAAAAATAAAAAGCAGTGCTAAGACAAGAACAGCAAAGTATGTGTTGGGAATGAGATCGGGCTGATGCCACCGAGTCGGTTCTGGTATTATTTCATCCGGTAAAAGCTGTGAAATCGGAGAGAGCAAACTACGGTGACCATTCTCGGCTGCGAAACTCCCGACGGCTATTGCCAAACTGAGTCCCACAACCAAGCAGATAAACGATAGCTTTTTCATATTTTATTATAATGTCTCTTATAGTAACTTAAAGTTCGGTAGCGATGATTTTTTGAGAGCTTTTCTGCTAAGATTCAATTTGAAAACTTTACCTCACGACTGATTGGAATCCTTATTGGAAAGGATGAGTACCATTAGGCTAATTGCCTTGATAATAATAGCACCTTGTACTAAGGCGATCCCGCCAGCGAGTGCGTAAATGTTCATCCACTCCATTTTAAACAGAAGATAGAGCAATCCGCCGAGCACTGCATATTTACCGATCGCGATGAAGCCCAACAAATATTTCGTGCGCTTCGTTTTCCCTGGACGCATCAGTCGCCGAACAACGAATTCAAGCGACCAGAACAGACTCAAACTGATAGCACTACCAATCAAGAAACTCGGGAGCGCAAGACGCTTGAAGACTAACAACACTGCCGCAATAGCGACGGTGAGGCAAATCGTCAAGATGTAGATATGACGGATGGATCGGTCGCCAAATTCTAATTTCACGGGATCCATCTCAGCAGCTCCTCTGCTACGTTTCTTCGGTGTCTTGTGTTTGTCCTGAAGTGTCGTGGCGTTTTTTCGCTAAGCGCGCAAGCCGTCGATTCCAGCGTGCGATTGAACGGAACATCTCCATGAATCCGGCGGCGACCCCGATACCGAAACCGATGAAGGATCCAACCGCTGCGTTGCCCAATTTTCCACCGATCCACTTGCCCCCGAAATAACCGATACAGATCGCAAGCGCAAGTGTTATCCCAATAGATGCGAGGTCAAACATCCCAACATTTTCATGTTTGAATTGGTCAAGCCGACGTTTAAACATGACGGTTGCTCCGATAAAATGAAAACGGTATTAGAAACAAATTGCCTCGTTAGCAACGGTATATATTATATCACAAGATTGTGGAGAATGCAAAAAAAATGGAATATTTTCTGAACCAGAAATTGGCGGTTTAGCCTTATAATTACCACCTTATTTTCTTTGAATCAAAACTGCCCAATGCGTTTTGCTCGGAGCAGACAGTGTTATGCTATCGCTAAACGGAATTTCCGCTTCCTCTGCCCACTCACTTTTAGCGATATTCAACCATCTTACTGTTAGCATTTCAGCATCTTTCATAGCACTCAAGTTGATATCAACCGAGTCGCCATTCGGAAAATAGACAGCGTATTCCCGTCCCAGATTTGCGATGGTATACGCGCCGTTATCTGCTCTATTAGAAAGCAAATCGTTGCGCGGTTCACACGTGAAGATGTCCATTCCGTCTGTGATCGTTCGCATACTCTTGAGGTGTGCTTGCGCCGTTTTGTTCAAACCAACCCCACTGTCGGGACGGTGGAACCGCGCTGAGGCGAATCCGCCGAAGATGTTTCGCCAAAACCGTTCCAATCCATCTTGGGTACTCCCGAACCGTCCGCCATCAGCACCGTAAATCTTAATATTATTAATGGGACGGATCGGCGAGAGTTTTGCCCGAATTTTCTGGGCGTTATCCCAATGCCGTTGCCGCTTCTGATGGTTATTCTGCGATATATCACAAAACGAGTAAGTTTCAGGATGGTCAAACGTCGCTTTATGCTTCTTATCAGATAGATCCCACGGGTCCCACATCTCGGTGGTTTCAACGACGCGTCCCGCGGCTGCTGCCTGCTTCTGGATATACGTTGCCCAGTATTCACCCCAAGCAGCGGTGACAGCAGTTTCGTTGTCCATACAATAGAGTATATGCCCATACGGAAGCGTCTCAGAGAGTAGTTTATCCACAAATTTTTCCTGATATTTCAAGACAATTTCCTGGTTACGTTCTTTCGGTACAGACCAGAAAAAGTTGTTTCCGGTTGCCACAGGATGGCTGTTAACAGCAGTCGGTAACGCTGTCTCTTCTGCAGTATAATTGCTGTTATTTTTGGGGTTGAAAGGATTCGCGGCCCACGGCTCGCGGTAATAGTTGAAGGTCGCCCACACTTCGATTTGGACGATAATATCCATCTCGTGGGTCCACGTGATGAAGTTCCGAAAACGGTTCCAAAATTCTTCGTTCCACTGATTTAAGTCATATAGGTCGCCGACTTTTTTAAAGGGTGGCACATCGCCTTCATCCACCCAACTCATTGTGGAGCGTACATAGTTGCCACCGACGGACTTCAACAGTTCAAGATGTGCTTTGAGGTTTGATATCTGAAAAAGATTATCTTCAACGGAACCACCGATGAGCAGAACGGGCTTACCTTTATACTGCCAGTAACGCGGGTTTTCTGAGTATATTTGGATTCGATTTTTTTCCATCTCTATATCCTTTTCGGCTTTAGTTTCTGGTGCTGCTGAATAAAAAGAAACGCATACGAGTAGAGCCAACATAAGTTTGCAGGGTCCCCACAGATTTCGCATAAAAAATTCTCCTGAATATTAACATAACAGTTGTTACAAGGACTCAAGGGTGTTAGAAACAAGTGTCCTCGTTAAGCAACGGGATATATTATACCACAAGATTCAGGAGAATACAATTGAACCGGAACTTGAAAACTACACGCTAAACTTCAACGCGTACAAATGCAAGGAACGCTCCGGAGAGAAAAACTAGGTTTATCAAAATCGCAAGCGTAAACGGGACACTAATACTGACCAACGCGCCTAAAAATTTCCCAATCAACACGGTATGACGCGGGACAGAGTTTGCCAGCGTTAAACGGAGTGTCCCATGCTCGCGTTCGCCAGAAATCAAATCAAAGGTGAACAGAATCGCGATGAGACTCAAGACGTACCCGATCACAAACCCCAATCTATTTTGATAGTGTCCGGACGAATATTTTGTCGATTGAGAGTCGCAGGCATATAATCTAACTGCCAGAAGCCTGCTAAATCATCGGTGGCCCAAGCATAAAATCCGCCGTGGACATTGCCAGCCAAAAAGTCCTCACCGCCATCTGCACAGAAGTGGAGACACGACGGCTTTTTATAAAGATATCCGGGACCCTCTTGCGCAATCTGATACAAATTCGTTCGAGATTTTAAGCGATTCAACGATTTTGTGGCGGCATCGTGATATTTCTGCATCCGCACAGGATGCTCTTGGAGATGCACAATCGCATTGATCAGCATCAAGCCGAGAAGCAATACTGTTGTCAGCGCAAACCGAAGGCTATTCAGATTGTCGTAAATTTCCCGTTTCGCAATATGCCACATTGGTTATCAGTTTTCAGTACGATTTTTCTGCGAAAAATCTTTCGGTTTTCAGTACTTATTTTGGAACTATCCAAGATCTCTTCTATTAGTCATCGGTCATCGGAAGAATAGTTATAGGTTTAGGACTTACGCAATTTTTCTGTGCGACCCTATGTATTGCACGCCGCTAAGGCATTTGCGTAAGTCCTGTCTATGTTATTTGAGATATTCATCGAACCAGTTTAGGACATGCTTCCAATAATCGACAAGTTTTTCGTTCGACCAGAAGCCGGGCCAGTGGTCTGCCTCCTTGTATTTCAACAGTACAACTTCTTTTTCAAGGCGCGCGAGTCCCATGAACATTTCCTGTGCCTGCTCAACCTTGATCCAATCTTGATCTCCGTGAATCAGAAGCAAAGGGGTTTCAACCTTATCCAGATGGAAGACCGGTGAACCCTCAATGTAACGTTGTGGAAATTCCCATAGGGATCCCCCCATACTGAACTGCCCAACCTCGTACCAACCAGTATTAGTTTCGCTAAGGAACCCACTAATTAAGTTGCTCACAGATGCGACAGCGATGGCCGCCTTAAACCGTGTCGTCTGTGTGATAAGGACATTCACAGTATATCCACCGAAACTCTGACCGATGACTCCCAGCCGTTCGGGATCCACCTTTTTCGTTGCAATGGCTGCATCAATCCCTGGAAGAACGACATTCGCGTACTGCTTGTACGGCTCGGTTTTTCCTACAGGAAAATCAGGCAAGAAGACTGCATAACCTCTTGAGACGAACATACCGGGATCAAAATGCCACACACTTTCTGCAAAACTAAACCGGTTTATATTGGACGAATGCGTTGCTCCTGCATAGACGCTTGTAATCATCGGGGCAGGATTTTTCTCAGATGCCTCAGGAGGTAGCACGAGGATCCCTTTAACTATTTGCCTGTCTTCGAGTGTCCACTCAATCAGTTCACTTCTGCCAAAGTCAATTGTCTTTAAGTGGGGATTAACGTCTGTGATTTGCCGTGGAGATTCAAAAGTAGCATCGCTCATCCAGATATTCGGTGGCTCTTGACTACTTTCCACAACATAAATAAATTCTCCAGTGGCCTCGGCGACATCTTGACGAAAGCGACCTGCGTGAACATTCCGATGTTCGTCTTCGTACAGAAGTGTAATTGCGTCATCTGTGAGACTCAGACGATAAAAGCTATGAGAAGCTCTTATTGTAACAGCGTTGTCTACTGTCAAGGGGGTATACCCTTCGCTTGGATACAATACATCGTGAACAGAAAACTTAACGTTTTCCGTCAAGTTTCGTATCACGCCATCGTTCAGAGGCACTTTCCATACGTCCCCGTTTGCGATGCAGAGAAGAGCATCCCCTTCTGCTGTCCAGAGTGGTGGTTGATACAATCGTCCAAGGTCAACGTCAAGGTTCTCCGTGAGATTACGGACGATACCCGTCTCCACGTTAACAACGTATGTGTTCCCTGATGCTAACTTACCTCCCTCACCCCCGGTTGTCCACGCGATGTTCCTTGAATCCGGGGCCCAACTGATAGTAATACCATACGCAAGACGTATTTTCTGGACAAGGGGTTCAATTTTTGTGGATGAAACTTCGCTTAACGCTTTTGGCAACGGTATTATGTAGAGATCAAATATCTGTTGTTGCGCATCGGGTGTTTCGGAGCCTAAGGAAACCGTAACGGCAACATATTCCCCGTTAGGAGCAATATCGAAGCTTCTAATGCTATAGCCTTTCATTAACGAAAATGTCTCACCCGTCTTAGTATCAGCAATTACTAAACCTCGGTGTCCCCTTCCTGGTTTCTTTTCATCAGATTGTTCGTTTTCCTGTGTTAATTTAACGTCTCGTACTTGAAGTCGTTTTTTGGGCCAGTCCCAGACTTCAACAAAGGATGGTTTAGGCGGAGTTTTAGGAGAAATTTGAGATTTGTCTTGCCCAGATTCCTTATTGATGGGCATATCAACCTCGGAAATGGATTTGAAAAGAACGAAACGTCCATCCGGTGTCCATTTAGACACCTCAAAGCCAAAGAACGTCCGAACGGTTTCCGATGCGAACTCTTGCATATCGTCAGATTCTCGGTTCCAGATGAATAAGTGAGGTTTACCCATCCGATCGGAGAAGAATGCGAGATGTGTTCCCTGCGGAGACCATCTTGGTGCCCAACTTGAACCCCAATTCGGCGTGAGGTTGCGATGCTCATCCGTTCGCGTATTCGTTACCCAAATCGTTCCGTACGCCATTTCAATCATCACACCCGTTTTAGAATACGCGGAGTTTCCACCGCCACCTTCATACTGTTCACGGTTCTGCGTGTTGTAAGCAATCCAGTTTCCGTCGTTAGTAATAACAATAGGGACTCTTCCAACAAATGTGTTAAATTTGAGTAAATCTTCAAGTGTTAAAGGATTCATTTCTTCTCCTTCGCTTCGGGCTATTGGTGTAAAAACAACTAAATAGATGAGTAAACAGGAACAAATGTTAACGATGTTTTTGTAATTCATTTCTACTCTCCAGAATCCTTTCTAATACTAACGTGAATTCGATATATGGATGGGTTCGGATGCAGACTGCACATCTGGCATTCATCAAGGTAGAACGGTCATCAGAGGGATGCCTCTATTCTCTGAATTGAACAGTTTATCCTACCTCAGAACCCGAAAGAGCCACCGATGCCCTCGAAATCTAACAGTTCGTTAGGCGTTACAATTACCTGAATTAGTGTTGTCCTACTTCTGCCCCAGAACTTTCAGAAACTCTGGGTCATCCTTTACATCCGAAAACTCGGGTGTTTCAAGGAATTCCGGATAGTAACTATCCAGATAATTGTAGGAAGCCACCATATACTCGTCCTGAGCGATCTTCAAATGGTGTAAAGTCTTTTCTCGATCCTTCTCAGATGCCCAGATGCTTACAGCAAGCATGAAGTGATTATAGTCGTTGTAATTTCCCAAATCAATGGCGAGTTGTAGCAAACGTTTCCCCTCGTTATACCGCTTCGCCCATACCAGACAACAACCGACATTGTGAACAACCCAAACAAGTTCGTAAATATTTACAGGAAAACCTGCATCCCGTTTTTTCAACTCTAATTCCATAAATGTGTTCACTTCCGTATAAACTCGATCGAAACGCTTCCAATCTTCCTTTTCACTATACAACAGCAGTCGATTCTCCCGCACAGCCATCCAGAATCGGAAGTAATAGTTCCGACTCTGTTCATTGTTAGCACGCTCCAACTTTTCTATTTCGAGAAGTGCTGCCTCTATCCGGTCGTTCTTTCTTAATATCTCTGCCCCGAATTGCAAGAAATCGCAGTGGGAGTAGCCACTCACTTTAGGATTCTCTAAGCGTTCAGACACTTCATTATAAAGTTGAATCCAATCATCAATACGACCCTCCGCTTTCCAACATCTGGCAGTGGACAGATGAGCAATAGTTCTTAACACATATTTTTCTGAATGCTTACATGCCCAACGATAAAGGCGCGTCTGTTCCTCAATAGCTTCGCGATTTCTCCGAAGATGCGCAAGACTATTGACCAATGATTTATGCGCCCAATAACGCTCCGTATCATCTAAAGCGTTATCCATATACTTACGAAGTAGAGACACCCGTTTTTCCATGCCAAGTTTGCCCATAGACGGGTATATATTATCAACCACGAGATGCGCCAACTCAGGTGTGATTTCACCCTTAAGCATATCTTCAATTTCAACGGATGCCTCCTTAAGAATATCCGCCCTCGATGCCGGGTTAGATTTTACCTGTTCCATGAATGAATAGAACTTGCTGCGAAGTTGCGCTAATTGACTCATGATGTTCTCCTTCAGATTATCTGGTAATAGTAAATGCCCAAAGGATTCTTGTTCCAAGAATTCCTGATCAGTTTGTATACGCTTTCGCGCGCGTTGGAGTCGACTCGTAATTGTATTTACGGACACCCCCATGAATTCGCCAATCTCTTTCGTTGACATTTCGTCAAGATAGTAAAGTGTTACGACCGTGCGTTCGTTCTCTGGTAGTTTTTCCAAAAGCTTTTGGACAAGCTCCTGGCAATACTCGGTTCTCTCTGTCACCTGCTGTTCTGAAATGTGGTGTGTATAAGAGGATTCCTCAATTTCTTCCAGACGTGTACCCTCCAAAGATTGCATCGCAGGCTTTTGCTGCCGCAGCCGTTTTTGCTTGCGTAACCAATCAATGCAGAGCCGGTTTGCAGTGACATGAAGCCACCCAGCAAATTGATTCGGATCCTTGAGTGTTGGAAGTTTTTTGTATGCCCTCAGGAAGGTATCCTGCATGATCTCTTCCGCAAAGTGAAAATCTTGGACTTTCCGCCATGCCAGCGCATGAATACTCTTTTGGTACTTTTCGACCAAAATGCCAAACGCAGTGTCATCGCCGGATAAAATCTTGCGGATCAGTTGAACATCGTCTTCTCTTTCCACCAAGTTTCCTCCTAATGAATAGATTGGATCGTGTTGCGTTCGCCAAAAAGCTTAATCAAATACTAAGTTTTCTGAAATTAAGCGGTCCGATACGGTTCGCACATTCTATTATAATTAAAGACGAAAGTTTAATAAAAAAACGTGCATTGGGTGAAAAAAAAAGTAAAAGAAACCCGAATTTTTTGGAAGTCGTTTTGTGGCTGTTCAATTCCGGACGCGTGATAAACTACTGATTGTGTGGTATTTGGGAGTGTTAATACACAGAGGTTATCGCCGAAAGGGTTTTTATACCATTTCTGAAACTAAATATTGCATGCACAACGACAAACTTTTTCGAGAGAATTAAAGCAAATTATAGGCGCGATTATCTCGGCAAGCAAGAAAAACCGCGCCTTTTATGCGTCAGGAGCGTTCACAAAATGCTCCTCTGGAAGATTTTTCGGTGGAAATACTAAGGCATCTAAAATGCCCGGATCATCTTAGCGACTAAACGCTGTTTGAATTCTTGGGCGTTTGGGTCGCCGAGGATGATGAAAAATCGGTGCCAGCGTAACCTGAGCGGCGCAGCGCGAAGTAGATATTAGTGCTTTCTACTTGCCAGATTAACCGACTGCCGAGGCTTAGTGCCGGACTGAAATCGTAAGTAAGCGTTAGAATCTGTTGGTAACGACGCTCGAAATGCCACTGGACTTGGGAGGTCAACCCAGCGGTGAAACCGTAGGCACGCAAATTCAGGTTTCCGCTAATGCGGTAAATCGGTTCACCTGCTTGTTCACCCCAATCATAGTTAACACTGACATTGTTAAAGCGATCCGAGGCACGGATTCCTAAACTGACACCAAACAAAGAATCTGTGAATTCCTCAAATCTACCGCCGGACCAGGAAGCAGAAACTGAGTAATCACTGTGTGTCAAGAGTTGTGTGAATAGCCTGAGATTACGGCGGAAAACGTCACCTTCGTAGGTGTTAGAAGCCTCGGAACCAGCAAAAAGCGTAATACTACGCACAATCCCTTCGCGCCACTCGTTTGTAATACCACCACCTAAGGTGAAACCTCGATATCCTGTGAAAGGATGATAACCGAGATGATTGACGAAATCCGGATCCCTAAAAAATGCATAGGAGTATGACTGAACGAGGGGACCGGCGTACCGTAAACCGATAGTCCCTTCCCTACCATCCGATTCGTCCGCCCAGGTTTGGGTAAGATCACTGAAAATTGTCAACCTACCACGTCTCGCATTACCCGATATATGCCCAACATTGTTCAATGGATTATCCCGTTTGTGATGTGACAAGAATGCTGCCCTGATTTTAGATGTCGCTGTCAGAGATTGGGAGGCACTCAGGATAAAGTTCTGATTGTTTTTATGGTACGTACCTAAGGTGCCGACTGAGGTGTTTTTCGCCAGTTTCCCAAAGAGTTTAAGCCCACCGTCCATATCCTCTATCCGCCGTGAGTGGAAAAGCTGACCAACGTTATAGACGTTGCCACCCTCGGAAAAGAAAGGACGGCGATCTGGCACATAGCGTTCACCGTAAGAGAAATCAATACCTTCCACAGCCTGTTCAATATTATCAAAGTCGGGGTTGGCTGTCCCGATGAGCCGTAGTTGCGGCGTAACCTCATAACGGAGGTCCGCGCCTGCGCGAGCAGTATATTCCCTCTCGTCGGTTTCCGTTTCACTGATGCCACCGATCAGATAAGGTAGAAACTTCAACTCACGTTGTCGCGGCGGTGGCAGGACATCAACCCAGTGCCCATCGTTCTCATTAAATTCGTTGACTCCCAAGTTGGACCACCATGTACGTGCCCCGGTTCGCTGCTGCCCCCTATCAATGTTAATGCCCATTCGAATTGGTTCTTTTGTATCGGGATAATCCAACATCTGCCACGGGATTTCCATCTCTACGATCCAACCGTCATCTACAACTTGTGCAGCAGCCTTCCATAATCCAATCCATTCGCTTTTTTCGGCGCGTCCGGTAGCGAGATGTGCGAATTTCGTGCCGAGCGCGTTCGCCATAAAGAAGTTTCTATCGGAAAATTGGTGCGTGTGGAACGGATCAAGACTGAAGGACATCCAGTCTTCACCTTGAAATCGGGTTTGGTCTTTGGTTTGGCGGGCGACAATTTTATCGGGCATATCGTCATAGAGATAAACGCCGAGATAGATGGCTTTATTTGTATAAACGAGATGACCAACAGATTGACTTTGCGACAGTTCTCCTGTGCGTTCATCAATGAAACCGGTAGCTTTCGGGGCATCTTGCCAGCAGGCATCGTCAAGGACACCGTCAACGGTGGGTGGCTGTTCGGTTTTGACTGCGCGGAGTTCTTTTTTTATCGTCTGTATGTTTTCAGCTGCCCAAGTATTTAAGTTTGTGATTAACGTAAACGATAGGGCAATGAGCAACAGTATCGGATAAGTTTTCTGTTTTGTTCGTCTATTTGTAGTGCCTCTGTGCGCAACGCAATTCTCTGCTGTCGTAAATTTCGACAATCTCATCAATTAGTTTCCTCTGTGTGTGGGTATTTTATGGGTGTAAACTCTACAATTTGATGAAGATTAAGAAGTGGTTTCTTAATCTTCATCGTTTGCCACTGTAGTGTGGCATTTACCCTTATAGAGACGCACACTCTTAAAAAGAGAGTGAAAGCATATTTTTCCCACACCGAATGAGAAAACTAAGCAGTCCTACGAATGGTGCTGGCATGAAATTCCGTGATACTTTCAACGCCGCGAAGCAGAGGTAAAGATGGTTTAGTTCTTTTATCTTTAGTTTACTCCGCACGCAGTGCCTCAATCGGTGACAACCGCATGGCTTTTATGGCAGGGTACAGTCCGAAGCAGATGCCAAGTCCTGCGGAGAAGACAACCGATATCAATATCCACTGAGGCGAGAATACCGCAGACCACTCGGGAACGATTTTCACTATTCTCACGGCAAGATATGCCATTCCCTTACCAACGAAGACACCCAGTCCAACGCCGAGTAGCCCACCGATGCAACACAAGTTGACAGATTCAGTTAAAAATTGCAGCAGAATATCAGAATTTTTCGCACCGAGTGCTTTGCACAAGCCAATTTCGCGTGTGCGTTCCGCTACCGCAACCAACATCATGTTCATGATACCGATGCCGCCCACAAGAAGTGAAAATCCAGCAATACTGCCCAATGCGATCTTTATGACAGTACTAATTTTCAAGAGACTTGATGTCCCACTGTGCACCTCAAAGATGCGGAAGAAGCCGTCTTCGTTTCGATGGCGTTTGCGAATAACCGCTTTAACTTCCTCAATGGCTTTGGGAACTGCCTCTACAGTGGACGCATGAACGACAATCTGCAAAATCCTATCGTTGCCAGTGAAGCGTTGTTGCATCGTCGTCACTGGAATAAAGATCTGCTCATCGTAATTCATGCCGAACTTAAGACTTCGTCCACGAGGGACAAGCGTACCGATGACAATAAATCTTCGCAATAAGTAGTTTTGGACACAGAAAAAGTGCTTTGAACCCACGTGTCACGT
>VYCT01000077.1 GCA_009843785.1 Candidatus Poribacteria bacterium
TGTGTGAATATAATAAAAACAAATAGTTAACTAACACAAGTCGTATATTTAACCTAAACTATCGACTAATATAAAAGGCGCAATAATGCGACGTGCATTCAGACAATGGCGGGGCACAGGGACCCCGCCCTACAAGAAAGAGTAACGTTATGCCAATGCCTTTTTAATCCGATCCAATCCGCGGTTAATCTCCGTCAACGAGGTAGCAAACGAGAGTCGCAAATGATTATCCGCACCGAACCCGTTCCCCGGCACAACGCCGACACCAGCGGACTTGAGCAGATAGTCGGTAATATCCATTGAACCCTCAATCTTCTGTCCACCAATTGTTCTGCCGTAATGCTCAGAAAAATCGGGGAAGATGTAGAACGCACCTTGCGGTTTGACGTAGCCGACACCGTTGATCTCATCAAAACGCTGACAGATGACATCTCGGCGTTCTTCAAACGCTTGTCGCATCTCTTCAACAGCATCTTGGGGTTCATTCAATGCGACGACAGCAGCTTTCTGTGCGATGGATGTCGGATTTGAGGTGCTATGTGATTGGATACGCGACATCGCTGAGATCGCATCTTCGGGACCTGCGGTATAGCCAATCCGCCACCCTGTCATTGAATAGGCTTTAGAGACACCGTTGACAACAAACGTAATCGCTTTCGTCTCCTCGTTGAACGAAGCCGGACTCTGGTGCGTCGCACCGTCATAAAGCAATGCCTCGTAAATTTCATCGGAGATGAGATAAACCTGATGTTTGACAGCGAGATCGGCGATTGCCTTGAGCGTGTCCAAATCGTAGGTGGTACCGGTCGGATTACTCGGGCTGTTAACAAGGATCGCCTTCGTTTTTGAGGTTATCGCTGCTGCAACCTGATCCGGTGCCATGCAGAAGTTCTGTGCCGGTGTTGTCTCAATGACGCGCGGCACCGCACCTGCGAGTTTAATCTGTTCTGGGTAGCTGACCCAATAGGGTGCAGCAAAGATGACTTCATCGCCCGGGTCACAGATGGCTTGTAAGATGTTATAGATAGTATGCTTGGCGCCACACGAAACGATAACCTGAGACGGTTCATAATGCAACCCGTTATCGCGTTTAAATTTCTCTGTGATTGCCTCGCGGAGTTCGGGGGTCCCGGGGACAGGCGTGTATTTTGTAAACCCCGCATCGAGTGCGGCGATTGCGGCGGCTTTGATGTAATCCGGTGTATCAAAATCGGGTTCGCCTGCCCCAAATTTGACGACATCTACGCCATCAGCGATCAACGCGTTAATCTTCGCGGTGATCGCCAAAGTGGACGATGGCGTTACGTTTTGACTCCGTTGTGATAATGAAATCATGTGTTCTCCTTTGAAAATAGGTTTTTGCGTTTAATTATGACAGCAGGGTGAATTACTTTGATACAACCCTCTTTTTTTATTCCCTCAGGCTTTCGTAAACAGCATCATGTTTCCCGATCGAAAACTAGACAAAACCTTCCTCGTCTTCAAATGCCACCGCTCTATACCCCCTGGTAACCCTGGCGGACCAATAGTTGTATCCCTCAAGCTTCTTGAAATTAAGGGACGGATGGCTGGGGTTTTCCTTGAGCAGCTGAAATTGCTTGTCGGCGAGTCTTTGAACATCTGATGGTAGCCTTTGATAATTCGTCCAAAAATGACGGGTCGTCTTGTGGACATATCCTGGGAACTCAGTGCTCGATTTATAGATATTTGAATCTCCCCGCTTGGACATCTTTGAGTGCTTCCTCGCGAAGCTTCTCAAGTTTTCCCGCTCTTACGTCTGCCTCAAACTTCTTTTCCCACGCTTCTTCTTCGGCAACCAATGCCTCGTAAAGTTTGTTTTCGAGAGTTTTCAGAAGCATTTTTTGTGTAGGTTCCTCACACTTGGTTTTTGGAACATCTGGAATCCACCCAAGCCAACTCGTTCCATTTCTTCGGATGTGAGCGGTATAGGTCTCCTCAAAGACCTTGTCATGAATGTTGACCTTCTTTATTTTTTCCATGGTTTTCTCCTTCAAATTTTATGTAAGGTTAAGCCAGATGTTTCCCCGCTTTTTCCTTCCGATGCTCCAAGTAATCAACGTATTTCACGTCCTGATTCATACGTTTCTTTTGCTGTTTCATTAGAAGTTCCATATACGTTTCTAAGTCACCAAATAGGGCAACGAGACGCGCTTTGGCTTTTTGGATGTCTTTTACCGGATTGTCACACATGAGAGTTCCTCCAGTATTCCTTCACGGGAACCAATACAGGACATCGGATTAAATCTCTGTCAAGGAATGGATTACCCAATCTGACAGGATAAACCAAATCCGAGATTTGAAAATTCTTTGACATAACATGCATACGCTTCTTCATCAAATAGAACAAACTGGATACATTCTGGCACCATTTCATTGTTCTGATGTGCTTGTTCTCCAAATGTTTTCGCCAAATAATAGAGGATAGTCGCGTGTATTTTCTCAAGATTTAAGGTCGGATAGCGTAGCAAAATTTCCTCGGGACTCGCGCCCTCCAGATAATCTTCCAACACAATCTCGATGTCAATGCGATTCCCTTTGATCCGAATAACATCTTCTTGAACGAAGTCAAAGTAATCTTCCAGTTCCATCGCTGAACCTCTTGATTTTCTATATCATAGCGTCTTATCAAGTTCTTTTAGCAGATTCCGCTGTTTCCGTGATAGGGATTTCGGAATCTCCACAACCAACCGTACCCGCAAATCACCCTTCCGTCCAGAAGCATCCGCCGCGCCTTGCCCGCGCAAGCGTAATTGCTGTCCGGGTTGCGCACCCGCTGGAACCTTCAGGTCCACATCGCCTGTCAACGTTTGCACCCGAACAGAACCGCCTAACGCCGCCGTCGTTATAGAGATCTTCGCATCTGTGAGTAGGTCCGCGCCTTCGCGAGTCAATGTCGGGTGCGACTGTACAGAAACCGTCACCAACAAGTCGCCAGAAGTGCCGATGCCGAGGATTTCGCCGTGTCCCCGAATGCGTAAGGTTTGCCCGTCCTGAATACCCGGTGGGATTGTAAGCGTAATCCGTTTGCCTTCGATATTGACCTCTTTTTTACTCCCCAACACCGCATCCGCAAAAGGGATGTTAAGATTCATGCGGATGTCACGCCCACGGGTCGGCCCCGTCGTGCGCCGTTGCCCGAACGCATCACCGAACGCATCGTCAAATCTACCGAACCCACCGAATCCACCGAACCCGCGCCCGAAAAGATCGTCCAAGTTTATGTGCGAGAAGATGTCGTCCATATTTTGGTAGCCTTCAAACCCCATTCCATGAACGCCAGCGTGCCCACGGGTATCATAGACCCGTCGTTTTTCGGGATCCGAAAGTACCGAATACGCATTTGATGCCTCTTTGAACTTTTCTTCCGCCGCTTTGTCGCCAGGATTCTTGTCCGGGTGGTACTGGACCGCGAGTTTGCGATAGGCTTTTTTGATTTCTTCTGGAGTGGCACCTCGGTCCACACCCAGGATTTCATAATAGTCTCTCATATTTTTAACTATGGTGGTTTCTGATCGGTTTTTCTCCGTTGTCAAAAACCGGTTTTTGTTTAGGTTTATATCTTCATCAAGATTGGTGTGCGATTTCATCAAGACCCGTTTACTGTTAACGCAAGCAAACGATTCAAATTACCAAGATTAAGAAAGCATCGCGATGATCGCTGCGACATCAGGTACAGACGGGTATTGTTTGACAAGTGTTATTCCGAATTGAAGTGCTGCTCTCTCTACACTTAGTTTCCGAGAGAGATCAACAATACCTTCAATATCTTTGACATGCGCGGCACCGATGAGGCGGCGCAGCATTTCCAAGCCTGCAAACCCAACGGCATCCTGAAAGATGTTTCCTAACATCTCCGATTTCAGTCCAGCATCAGCTATCGTGAATGCAGCCGTATAGGTGTCCCACACTTGCGCAACCGCTGTTTTGAGTGCTGATTGTACACTCAAGTTGCCTTGATGCGAAAAATAGGATAAGAAGTGATTCGCCCAATACAATCCCAAGTCAAATCCGACGGGACCGTAAAAAGCAAATTCGGCATCAATCACTTTGGCTGTGTTGTCTTGGACGAGAACGCTACCTGTATGTAGGTCACCGTGGGTTACGCCTTGCTGTGCTGTTAAGAAAATCCGCTTGAGATGCGCCGCTTGACGCAAAAAGTCCGTGTCTGCTTTTAAGTGCTGGACATCGGGTTCTAAACCGGGTGTCCAGAAGTTCGTCTCATGTTCAGTAAACGGAAAAGTGAACACATAATCGGCAGTTATCGACTGCATAGTGGCGTTCGCAAATTGCTGTCTATAGTGCTGTGCGGTTGCGTTGCTAATGTTATCGACATAGGTCTGACTATGTACAATACCCATAAATCGCCCGACCTGTTCGGCGATTGCAGGGTCCACTGTGCCAGCGATCAGCGCATCCCGTAGGACGGACGCGTTTCGGAGGTCCTCCATCGCTATGACTGCTGCGTCCACATCAAAATCGTACTGTACAGGCACGGTGCCGATCGCCAACCGATTGTAAACGTCAAGGGCGCGAGACTCGAAAGTCAAACGCTCGGTAGACAACGGGTAGTCGGGACCGAGTATCTTAATGTAGGGCGGTGCGTGTTTCAAGACAAGCGAACGCTCCGGACGCGCCGCATCTGAGACGCGATAGACGGTGTTGAGATTACCATCGCCAATCTCCTCTATACGGAGCTCCGCCTCCGGCGCAAACACACGGATCTCTGCGTGTCGCTGGCGAAGGTAATCCGGTAGCGTGGTAAGGTTGAGTTCCATATCACTTTCGCAGGTTTACAGCAGATTTTCGGCGATCTGGATAGCGTTCAAGGCGGCACCTTTACGGAGGTTATCCGCAACGACCCAGAGGTTCAAACCGTTTTCTATGGAGGCATCGTCACGAATCCTACCCACATAGACTTCATCTTTACCTGCGACATCAACAGCGAGTGGATACTGCTGATTGCTCGGATCGTCCATAAGTTTCACACCCGGTGCATCAGCGAGGCACGCTCTCGCCTCGGCTGCTGTGAGCCTTTCATGCGTCTCAATGTTTATGGATTCCGAATGTGCGAAGAAGACCGGCACTCGGACCGTTGTAGCGGAGACACCAATCGTATCGTCCTCTAATATTTTCCGAGTCTCGTTGATCATTTTGACCTCTTCTTCGTTGTCACCACTGTCTAAAAAGGGCCAATCAAATGCGACATTGAACGCCATCTGGTGTGGAAACTTCTCCAAAGTGATCGGTTTGCCTTCAAGGGCTTCAGTTGTTTGTTGCACCAACTCCATGACGGCGCGCCCACTTTTACCCGAAACACTCTGGTAGGTGGAAACGACTATCCGTTTGATGCCAGCAGTATCATAAATCGGTTTGAGGGCTACCATCATTTGGATAGTGGAGCAATTGGGATTTGCGATAAGTCCGTTGTGAGTCTTCGCAGCAGCCATGTTAACTTCAGGGACAACCAGCGGTGTGGCTGCGTCCATGCGGAATGCACTGGTGTTGTCAATGACGAGCGCGCCTTTGTCTACGGCTGTAGGGATGAATTCGCGGCTGACAGAGGCACCCGCTGATGAAAACACCACGTCTACATCTTCAAACGAATCGTGTGTTAATTCCTCAATAACAATGGGGGCATTTTTAAACGATAGAATCTCACCGGCGGAGCGATGTGATGCCAGAAGTTTGAGCGAAGCGATAGGAAATGATCGCTCTTCAAGAAGTTGCAACATGGTATTGCCAACAGCACCCGTCGCGCCGACAACCGCTACACGATAACTCTCACGCATTTCTGATATTTCCTTTATTGTGTTGTTCAAGCAGAATCTTTAGTAAAATTTAATACTTAATTTTACCACAAACACGCCCCTTAAAGCAAATATTTTGGTAAAGACTGTACATTTGAACGAGAAATTTACTGTTTTTGAAACAAAAACTTGACAAATACTGCGATTTATGGTATTAATTTTAAAAGATAGACGTAATGTCAAGCGAGCTTTGTTTAGCGA
>VYCT01000225.1 GCA_009843785.1 Candidatus Poribacteria bacterium
GGGTAAGTGACATGGTTTCAGGTTAATGTAATATAAACTTTTAGAAATGGTATTATTATACCACTATACGCAGTAAAAGTCAAGTAAAATGGACGCTTTTATTCGGTTTTATTCAGCGTTAGAAGTCCTTGCAACTAACTCCTATACATGTAGGTGCGTAGGCACAGTTCTCAAGTACGTAACGCACTGTTCCTTAACGTAG
This sequence comes from Candidatus Poribacteria bacterium, assembly GCA_009843785.1. Lineage (GTDB taxonomy): Bacteria > Poribacteria > WGA-4E > WGA-4E > WGA-3G > WGA-3G. The sequence goes on from VYCT01000225.1 coordinate 203, forward strand.
GCTTTCCAAAAATAGTCTTCCAATATCAAGATTATATTCAAAATCTGTTGCTGACCAAGGGCTGTTATACCCAATAATCGGTACATAACTTTCGTGCCGCGAACCGTGGGAACGCACAGACGTTGGTTCAACCGCGGTTTCCAATTCACCGAAGACAGTCGTTTTATCCGCTAAAACGAAAATGTCGCCAATCCGTTCGCGGTGGAGTCGAAATGTGCATGCGGCATCTTCGGCAGCGTATGCTTCCTCAATGCCGGGTGTACTCAGAAGGGTTTCGATCGCTTTCGGTGTGTCAGCACGGTTCTTGAGAAACACATACGCGGCACCCCCTAAGTTGCCATGATGCGCGATATACCGATCCTTAATAATCGGAATCGCACTCGCCGGGATACCTTGTTCCGTTAGCAAGTGCCCTGGATCAAGCGCGGTTGTCTTTGCCAACATCCCGTGATCTGCCGTGATATAGATTTCGCGCCCTGGATCAGCATCTACAATCTCACCGATGATTTGGTCCAGTATTGCGAGATGACGTTGCGAGGGGTCGGCATCGGGTGCATATTTGTGTTGGACCCAATCCGTTGTTGAGCAATAGACGAATTCTGGATCGTCTCTACGTAAAGTCTCGCGCACAGCACGGAGGAGCCACCAATTGATTTCGATTGAATAAATCGGCTCAACTTCTCCAGCCATCTGGATATATTCAGAGGGTGGGTTCTCAGCAGCAACCGCGATATCTGTACCTGTCTCTAACATCCGTAACAACTTTTTCTTTGTCACAAACAGCGCGGTTTTGTCTGCAAATTTAGACGCTTTTGCGATTTCAAAGAGTGTCGGTGCGAGCAGGAAACGGTTATCCTCAATAAACTCTCCTTTGTTAGTTGCCCTGTCTACATGGTAATTCGTCGTGATGCCGTGCGTCTCAGGAAATGTTCCAGTTGCGATGCTCACGTTGTTGACATTCGTAACAGACGGAATAACGGCATTGGCATGCCGATAGAATCCGGCTTTTGCCAATTTTTGAAGGGTAGGGAGGTCGCTCGCTGCGAGGTAGTCATGACTCCCGGCATCGATGCAGAGGATGAGAATTTTTCGTCTTTTCACGCTTTGTGTACGGCTCCACTGTCTGGTGTTTTAGCACCTAACTTTACTAATCTACTCAGAAAATTGTAGCAGCTCTCCATCTAAATTGCAAACTTTTTGATGGGCACTGGCATTTAAGATTGTTATTGCGGCAGAAACCTGTTATAATTATTATCAAGTGGAACAGCAACATAGCGAGGTTTAACCATGTATGGGAACAATGGATTTTCCGAATTGGCGAAACTGATGTTCAAGAATTCAGGGGACGATGAGAAACTCAAACAACTTCTGAATGCTAATTATTCAGAAGCCGATCTGGTTGTCTATCTGCAGAGCGAAGACCCGTTGGTTGGGCGCGCTGCAGGATTTGCGCTCCGCTTAATTGGCACTCCAGAAGTGATCCCAGCACTGGTAGAAGCACTTAAAAACGATGATCGTGGGACCCGTTACAATGCTGAATATGCCTTGTGGGCAATCTGGTCGCATTCGGGCGATGACACCGTTGACGCGATGCTTGAGGATGGGAAAAACCTGCTCAAGAATGAAGCATATCAAGATGCAGTTGAACGTTTTACCACGGTCATTGAGACAGATCCAAATTTTGCTGAGGGGTATAACCAACGTGCAATTGCCTACTTCATGCTTGAAGAGTGGAGTCAAGCGATTCGTGATTGCAAACGGGCTATTTCGCTGAATCCGAATCATTTCGGGGCGTTCGCTGGGATGGGACACGTTTATGTTCGGCTCGGTAAAATTGCCGAAGCCATTGATGCATACAAGCAAGCGTTAATTATTAACCCGAATCTTATCTCCATTGCTGAGGCAATTTTGCGACTCCGCAGCCGAACGCAATCCCAATAGAGTTGTCTCTTAGTATGATTATCATCGATCGACACTATTTCATAAAGTCCCTTTCCGTGTGCATCATTGCGAGTTTTTTGCTCTGGATCATCTATCAACTATTGATGCGCATTAAACTCGGTTCATCTATAGAATGTCTCTTCATGGCACAAGTATGTGTTGTGCTTTTGATTGCACCCTATCTCGCCGCCTACACTGTTCATACAGGTTTTTCTGGAACACGTTTTAGTGCTGATGCTGCCTCTTCTACGACACGGTGGCTTACACACAATCATATCTTCTCCGGAAAGTGGTTGTCGCGCCAACTTGTGATGAGTCAGGGACCAGTGTTAAGCTGGGTATTTTTATCCACCTTCGTCGCTTTATGCGTCACGAATCTCCCGTTTACGAAGGCACTACAGATAGTAGGGATATTAGGAATTTATAGTGTGTCGGCAGGAGCCGTCGGAATGTGCGGGGCATATATTTTCAGAGACGCACTTTTCGGGGCAGAATTTGCTACGCTTTTATGGTGTGGTTTGATCGGTGGTGCCTTTCTACTCAACCCATTACAACGTTATGTGGACAATCTTCAACCCTTCATAGCACCGGTCTTGCACTTAAATCCGCTTATGGCGGTGTGTGGTATCTTCGAGGGGATGGACATCTTTAGAAAACCTATGCTTTACGAACTAACACCGGTTACTTCGTATGATTATAGGTATCCAAACCCGTGGTATCTTGTCGGGGTATGGCAGTTAGTGATCGGTGGATGCTGTTTTGTAGGGACTTGGAGGGTGTGTATATATCGTGGTTATAACGTCCAAGGACAACAGAAAGGATAACATGGGCAAAGCGAAAAAACCGATTATTAGTGTTTCAGGCGTTCGCGGAGAGATTGGCATCTCGCTTGATGTCCGCGTCATTACGCAATTCGCGATGGCTTTTGGCACTTTTGTGGGTGGTAGAACGGTGGTCATCGGTATGGACTCGCGCACCTCAAGTCCGACGCTTAGGCATGCAGTCCTCGCGGGGCTTTTTGCAACTGGCTGTCACGTCATTGATGTCGGGCTTTGTCCAACACCGACTGTCCTGTTGATGGCAAAGGCGCTGCACGCACAGGGAAGTATTACCATTACAGCGAGCCATAATCCGGTCCCTTGGAACGGCATCGAATTTGCCGCCGCATCGGGTAACCTCCTGACACAAGCAGAGCGCGATGAACTGCTACGCATCTACGAAGCAGAGGATTTCGCGCTTGTGCCTTGGAACGAACAGGGAACACTTGAAACCTATGAAGATGCAACGACACATCATCTGGAAGATATTCTCGGTTTACCGTGGCTTGAACTGGATTTAATTCGAGAAGCCAATCTGAAGGTCGTTATCGATGCCGGCAACGGTGCCGGGAGCGTGATAAGTCCGTCCCTCGGACGGGAACTCGGTTGTCGGGTTGTTGAACTTAATTGTGTCGCGGATGGACACTTCCGCCGTCCTGCTGAACCTACGCCTGAGGCGTTGGATGCGCTTTGTCAAACTGTCTTGGCATCGGGCGCAGATATCGGCTTTGCCCACGATGGCGATGCTGACCGACTTGTCGTTGTTACAGAACGCGGTGTTCCACTAAGTGGTGAATGGACGCTCGCCTTTGTTGTCGATTTTATCCTCAGTAAAACGAAAGGAGACATCGTCGCCACAGTATCAACAAGCAGAATGTTAGACGATATTGCCGCGAAGCACGAAGCAACACTCCATCGTACGAAAGTTGGTGTGGGTTGGGTGGTTGAGAAGATGCATGAGGTTAACGCGGTGATTGGCGGGGAAGGCACTGGTGGTGTTATTTACCCTGATGTGCATTACACAACCGATGGCATCACTTCTATTGCGGCAATTACGCAACACCTCGCTGAATCTGGTAGTACCATAACACAGCTCGTGGAGAACATGCCGCAATATCAGATGTGCCGGAAGAAATTGGAGATCCCGTCCCAAGAGACTGCAACGCATCTTATTGATATCGCTTTAAAGGTTTATAAAGAAGAATGTGAGGCTGGAACGGAACCCTCTCTTGAACTAACGGACGGCATTAAACGTGTTTGGAGCGATCGGTGGGTAAACATCCGCAAATCTGGCACAGAACCTGTAATTCGCGTTTTTAGTGAAGCTCCGACTGCCGAAGCGGCGGAACAGTTGTGTGATGAAACCCTTGAAACTTTGACAACCTTAATGAAACAGATACCGTATTAATTACGTTATCTATTATGCTGCCCTATTCTATTATGCTGCCCTATAAAGGTACAACGTTTATATTCGCGGAAAACCTAAAGTTCCGGCCACTAAGCATAAAAAATCCGCGATTCAGTTTGGAGAAATTATGTCCTTGAAAATTGCCTGCATCGGAGGCGGAAGTGGTTTATCTGCTCTACTCAGCGGCATCAAAGGCTATGCTGATCTGGAGATAGGTAAAGACAACATTATTGATTTGGACAGTTTGGCAGCGATCGTCACTGTTTCGGATGATGGTGGAAGTTCAGGACGGCTCGTTGAAGAATTTGATATGCTGCCGCCCGGTGACATCCGAAGGCTCCTGTTTACCTTATCCGATGCTGATGAACTCGCTGGGCTTTTTGAATACCGTTTTTCAAGCAATGGTGAACTCGGCGGACATACCGTCGGAAATATCCTGCTAACAGCACTCACAGAACTGAAAGGTAACTTCCCGAAGGCGATTCAAGCCGCTTCGCGCCTCCTCGCCGTCCGAGGCAGAATTATCCCTGTTACTTTGGATTACACGATACTCTGTGCAGAACTCGCTGATGGCGAAATCGTTCGCGGTGAATCAACAATTCCGATAAGAGAAAATCGTGAGCCTATTAAGCGCGTCTTTTTTGAACCCCGTGAAAACGGCAAGGCACATCATCATCCAACTGACGGATCTTATGAATGTCAAGCGCATAAAGGCGCAACAGACGCTCTTCTTAACGCAGATGTCATCATTATCGGACCGGGAAGCCTATATACCAGCATCATGCCGAATCTTGTCATCAAAGGGATTGTAGAGGCGATACAACAGTCACCTGCGATGAAAATCTACGTCTGTAATGTGATGACACAACCCGGGGAAACCGATGGATACGCCGTAACCGACCATGTGAATGCTGTGCTTGACCACGCCAGGATTTCGCTCGATTACGTCCTCGTCAACAACCAACCTGCACCGACGGAGATAATCCAAGAATATGTGCGTCAGGAATTGGTAGCACAGTTGACGCGAATCCGTTCGCTTTCGGAAGAAGGGCTTTCAATGCTCTTTGGGAATACTGCACATCCGATGGATGTGCTCAACCTTGCAAGACATATCTCCTTGCTGTCCGCGGAAACGATGCAGGTTGCGGATGCCGCAAAGGTTCAGGTTTCCTATAACCGTGAGGGAGAGTCACTCGAAGAGGAAGGAATGCGTGTGATTGAAGCGGACCTCATTTGCGGTATGATTGTAACTGAAGGTGGCGTTGAAATGAACGTTATCCGCCACGATCCCGAAAAATTAGTCCGCTCTCTCGTTAAAATATTTAAAAACCATCCAAAACTTCAAGAATCAGTCTAACTGCGATGCAGAAACTAATTAAGAAGAGTTTGCCCGCTTAGAAGGGGCAGTGTCTTTAGAAGCAATTTCGGAGGCAAACGTATCACATATCTGCGATAAATTGTCAATAAAACGTTCCCAGCGCAATTCATCTTGACGCGCTTTCGTCATCGCAAGGCACAAAGCCGTTTCGTATAAGGATAGACGCTTCTTGCGTACATCAGTGGATTTCATAATTTTACCCCTTTCTGAATTATAGTAGATTATGAAAATAAGTTTACATTTTATGAGATTTATGTTATTG
>VYCT01000080.1 GCA_009843785.1 Candidatus Poribacteria bacterium
CCTAACAATATCAACGACAGACTACCCTCAAAAAAAAATGGGGGTAAGTGACCTCGTTTTTTTCTTGTAGATTCGCGTGAGATATGCTAAACTTTATGACATCTTTGGAGTCTACGCTATGAGGTCAAGCAAAAAGAGGACAATCAGATGGTTCAACACAACACACCGCGCGCATTTCATGTGATGACGAAGCCGATCGGGCCAATATGTAATCTGGATTGTGAATACTGCTTCTATCTTGATAAAGAAGAACTCTACCCGGAAACACGATCGTTCCGGATGGATGATGCAGTCTTGGAGAATTACGTTAAGCAGTACATTGAGGCGCAGGAAGTTAATGAAGTTACGTTCGCATGGCAAGGTGGCGAGCCTACACTGATGGGTGTAGACTTCTTCCGCCAAGCGATCCGATACCAGCAGAAATATCGCCGTCCGGGTATGCAGATCCAGAATTCGTTTCAGACGAACGCGACACTCCTTGATGATGAATGGGGCGAATTTTTCAAACGTAACAAATTCTTGATCGGCGTGAGCATCGATGGACCGCCAGAGACTCATGATAAATATCGCTACGATAAACGCGGTCGTCCGTCGTCCGAACAGGTCATCCGTGGTTTACGTATCTTACAGCAGCACAAAGTTGACTATAATATTCTGTGTGTTGTAAATAAACACAACGCTGAGTATCCGAAGGAGGTCTATGATTACTTCAAAGAGCTTGGTGCGGAGTTTATGCAGTTTATCCCTGCGGTTGAGAATTTCGGTGGGAAGAATGTGTCCCCGCGTTCTGTCCCGGCGCGTCAGTATGGTAAATTCCTTTGTGCGATTTTCGATGAATGGGTAGTGAATGACATCGGCAGAATTTTTGTCCAGATTTTCGATGTTGCGTTGGAGGCGTGGTTGGGCTATAACCCCAGTCTCTGTGTCTTCAATGAAACCTGCGGTGATGCGCTTGCAATTGAGCATAACGGCGACCTCTACTCCTGTGACCATTTCGTTACGCCTGACTATCACGTCGGAAACATTGAAGAGCACACGATCGCGGAGATGGTGGATTCAACGTTCCAACGCAAATTCGGCACGGATAAGCGGGACACGCTCCCCGAATACTGCCGCAGCTGCGAAGTGAAGTTTGTCTGTAATGGCGGCTGTCCGAAAAACCGTTTTATCAAAACGCCTACGGGTGAAGATGGTTTGAACTACCTCTGCGCTGGCTATAAGCAGTTTTTCAATCATATTGACGAACCGATGAAGATGATGGCTGCTGCGCTACAGGCAGGACGACCCGCGAACAGTATCATACCTATCCTACGGCAGCGTCGGCAGGAAAACGCACAAGTTAATACGCCGATAGCCGCACAAGCCTCACAGAAAATCGGACGGAACTCGGAGTGTCCATGCGGTAGCGGTCGGAAGTATAAGCAGTGTTGCCTGAACAAGAAGTGACATTAGAGAGGCAAAACCTTGTTAAAAAATGTGATAGTTATTGCCGGTCCAAACGGGTCCGGCAAAACGACTTTTGCAGCTGAATATCTCCGCAATTCAGAGGTTTCTGTATATATCGGTGCCGATGCAATCGCCGAAAGATTGGTATCCCGTCCGGAGGAGATGGACAGCGTCAAAATCCAAGCTGGACGACTCTTCATACGAGAAATCCACGCGTTGATTGAAGCGCGGACAGATTTCATTGTGGAGGTGACGCTTTCAGGAAAGGGACTTGCGCGGATTATTGATCGATTGAAAAGTGCGGGTTACACGGTCACCATCGTCTTCATTTTCCTCAAGTCCCCTGAAACAAGCGTTGCTCGTGTGCGGAATCGTGTGCAGGCAGGTGGACACCATGTACCAACGGAAGATGTCATGCGTCGGTTTTATCGGAGCAAGCATAACTTTTGGTATACCTATAGAAATTTAGTGGATGAGTGGCATCTGTTCTACAATTCTACTGAACATTTTCAGGAAACCGCAATTGGTAAAGGCAATCAGGTTAAGGTAATAAATGAAGATTTTTTTGAACTGTTTATGCGAGACATTCGCAATAGAGGTGCATAATGCGCAACGACAAATTAAGCCTTGAAACCCATGAGCGGGCACGTGAATTCTTGCGGATTGGTAATCGCGCTGTCAAAAGAGTGCAGGAAGAAAACCGAAAAAAAGGGATTCCAAACGTGTATGATTTTAACGGACATCTCTATTATGAACTCCCTAATGGTGAACTGACAAAAGAAGATCCGTACCCATTATCAAAAGAGACGGAGCCAAAAGAGGAAAAATGCTGACTATCTGTTACGATCCTTATGCTGGCACATTAGGCAGGTTTACGCGTGCCGAGATTTTTGATCTTGTCGCCGAGGCAGGCTACGAAGGTATCAATATTCCTGTACATTCTGGGTTTCTCGGTGAACTTTCCACGGCGGAGATAGACGACGCGGTGACCCTTGCCGAAAAACATGGGCTTGTCGCGCCAACAATTGGTTTCGGCAATCATATTTTAACCACACCTGCCCGAAAAGCTGAGGCGTTGCAACACTTTGAGATTGTGCTTGAGGTTGCCCGAAGATTCAACGCTGATGTCATCGGTGTGTGGGTGAACCCATCGGAGGGTGTCTCACGAGAAGCGTCTCTGGACGCGCTCGCCGATAACCTGTCTCAGATGGTAGGCCCTTGTCGTGAAAACGGCATGAAAATCGCGCTTGAGTTTGAGAAGGGATGTCCGCTCGATAACTATCGCGAAGGTATTCAATTCATTGAGGACACAGGATTGACTGTTTATCTGACGTGCGATACGTATCACCTTTTCAACGATGGTGCGGAGCCACACGCAGCGGCACACGCTATGAAGGCGTGCCTTGGTGATGTCCACGTATCGGGGAGCAACCGTGGTGAACCCGGTGGCGGCGTTTTCGATTTTGAGACGTTTGCGCAAGGTTTGAAAGAGATCAGTTTTTCCGGTCCGCTGGTCGTCCAATATAAGATGGAAGATGTAGCGAGTATCGCGCGCAGCTGCGAATTTACCCAAAATTTTCGAGCGATGATACAAGCATAGAGAGGAAATTTAAGAATGAGACAAGTTTTCTATTTAATTGTCGCTGTTACCTTTGTAATCGGGCACGCTTCTGCACACGTGACAGAACACCCACCAGCGGAGAAAGAAGGGTTTCAGTTCGTCGCACATCACGAGAAAGCACCGGATACAAAACTCACCAGTGGACAAGGCGCGCTTAAGTTCAAAGTCCTTTATACGCGTGACCATTTCCCAGTGGAAGTCGTCGCTGCAATTGATAACGCACACGGTGGGTTTGACGTGGACCGGCGGGAAGGCAAAGGCGAAACCTACTTTGCACTACCGGGAGTCGGTATTATCCAAATCAGTGCTGACCTGAAAACGACACGGCTGATTGAGACTCCCGCTGCGTTGAAAAAAGCCAATGCGCACTATGTAACTGCCTGGATAACATCCGGTGGTACACCTTACCTCTCTTTCCCGGCAAACGATGTCGGCAAAATTTTCACGACGACGATGGATGGGAAGCTCGTGCATACATTGGAAGCCCCAGACGCGATGACGGATTTCAAGCATCAGGCGGTCAATACCTATTTTAGTGAAGGTGGAAAGTTTGTCCCTACGGGGGTAACGCACGTCGATGGCATGCTTTACGTTACGACCGGTTACTCTGATTTAGATTACATCTTGGGTGCGAAACTCACGAGTCTTGAACCGCTTAAGGCGAGTTGGTATCCGTTGGCATTCGGCGGCAAAGGCGATGAACCCGGACAATTCGGGACCGGGCATCACATTACGGTGCCTTATGGCACAAACCGATTGGACGCCTCCGATCGGGCAAATGCGGAAATTGAACGCTATTCACCGGATGGCACCTATCTGGAAACACTGCCGTTGATCAAAGGCTCGTTCCCGTGTAGCATTGATTACGAGGCCGGATATGCTGTCGTTGCGTGTCTCTTCGGACCCAATAAGGATAAAGGCGCGCCGCTCTACATACTGGAAGGAAACAACCTCGTCTCAACCGTTATGCTAAAAGAGGAGTTGGGTGTGGAGACTTTCCAGCATCTGCACGGTGCCGTGATTCGCAAGATTGATGGTAAACTTTACATCATCGCGCAATCGTGGAATCCCGGGGACATCGTTATTTTGGAACAGGTAATGTAGACTCTCACCACTGACAAGCCAGAGTTACATCATAAAGCCCAACCTCGCTTTGGTAAACAAGGTGCATCACTATTTCAATCGTTCCAAACTGTTCTCACCCGGTACATATAAATACGCACTTCTACCGGTGAAATATTGCGCGTAAACGTTTTCCCAGTCGCTGTTTGTTAGTTTCCAGCGGGGTGCGGGCCCGAGTTTAAAATAGACGATGTCCGCTTCTTGGAGACTCTTAAACGGATAATCGCCAATCGGCGCGCCTCGGTGTCGAGACACGAAAATAACGGCGTTGTGAATGTTTTGGTCCGCTACCATCGGCGGGAGCTTCTGATAGACATGTCCCCAATTCTGGTATCTTTCCCCGATGCGGACATAACTCCATACCGTGTTGACACTCAACAACAATAGGCACACGCCGACAGCCAACGCAAGTCCACGCCTCTCACGCAGTTTGAAACGCTCATAGCAGATAAACATCCCACGTGCTACCAACGGGATGAAACCGAGGAATGTCGATTCGGTGTAATAGCGGGCGTTTACGGGCGTGTACCCCCATGTTGAACCCTCAAAATAGAAAAAAGCGTAAAGCAACAGGTTCGCAACAAGCAGAGTCAGACAGAACACATCGTATCTGTTACGCGAGGGGTGGAAAAATGGGACAAATAACAAACACCACGGCAGAATTAACGGGACGAAAGCGATCAGCCATGTCAAAGATAATTCGGCATCTCTCAACAAATGGTGGTGATAACTCCCCCAGCCGAGCGCGTTGAAACTGATGCACGGGAGGATGTGTCGCCATGTCCTTTCGATTGCCCATGCGGGTGTGAAAATACGTGCCCCTTCAATATCGGGTACGTAGCCTTCTGTCCGAGGACCGAACCCGATTTTATCATAAGGCTGCGCAACCGTGTGCGTGAACATGAACGGATCTTCCGTGAAATGTGCGTTCCACGCCATACATATACCCAGCAGGACGACAAATGGAATAAAGAAGAATCCGAAGCGTTTTATCGTGCCGAGTAGTACTTGCCGATGCTGCCGTTGTGAGAAAAGATGATAGACTGTTAACCCTCCAGCGACAACGCCAAAGACCACAGCGGAGAGTGGACGCGTATTGAAAGCATATCCCAAGGCGAACCCTGAAAGCAGTGGATAGCCGATCCGCGCGAGACGCGGTGCATCGCTTTTGCAGTTTAACGTCTTAAGCAGCGCAAACAGGAAGAGTGCAAGGTAGAAACGACTGACCGGTTCACTGAACCACGTTGACCCCATACCGAGTGTCGCTGGTGAAATGAGTCCAAGCACCGCGGCGATGAGTGCGATGCCGTTATGGATGTCCCCATATATCTCTTTCACAAAAAGGTAGAGAAATAGTAGCGCACCGCCTGTTGCGAGTGCGGGGATCAGCCATGGTGCGTTGATAAACACACCGAACATTAGCATCAAAGCGTTTCCGAATGGGTATTTTGAATACCATTTACCGTTTAGAACATTAATATGTGGCGAAGAAGAGAACCCATGTTCGGGGGGTGCGGGCACTGAGAGTTTACCCTCAGCAAACAACTTCGCTTGGAATAGATACGAGACAGTGTCTGGTTCAAAGTAAGTGAACTGGAAATAGATGCCGCATAGGAGTACCGATAGCAGTACACCAAGTATTGCGATGATGAAAATAGGTTTAATTCTCATGGAGTTGTTGGGTAGCCTTTTTTTAAAATTTGACATTTACCATTCCATAGGGTATAATATCATTAAGTGTAAATTAAAGTCACTAACTTTTTAGTAGCAAATTTTGGATTGCA
>VYCT01000142.1 GCA_009843785.1 Candidatus Poribacteria bacterium
GAGAATTTTATCATAGACCAACTAAATCTACAATTAAATCGTTATAATGTCTATTTAGCGGGATGAGCGGCAGAATCTGTTTTAAAGCCCTTGATTTACCACCCGGGTATCGCAACGGGCTTTTTGCTAATTGACGCATGACGACCTGTTATCCATATTTCTAATCTACTACTTAAAGTATAACATGCCTCGCTTTAATTTTCAAACGCGCATCTTCTCCTTATCCGAATTTTCTGCTTGACTTCTGGCTGAAAATCTCATAAAATGAGAACATCCAAATCTGAATAGAGAGGAAAATAGAGATATGCCACAAGACTCAAATCAACCAAACGTCATCGTCTTTTTCACCGACCAGCAGCGGTGGGATACATCCGGCTTGCATGGAAATCCGCTCGACTTGACCCCGAACTTCGATCGGATGGCACAGCGCGGGACACATGCCCGGCGTTCGTTTACGTGCCAACCTGTTTGCGGTCCCGCGCGCTCGTGCCTACAAACGGGATTATACGCTACGCGGACGGGATGTTTCCGAAATGGTATTCCACTATCACCAAACCTCAAGACCCTTGCACACCATTTCGGTGAGGCAGGCTATGCCACTGGATATATCGGTAAGTGGCACCTTTATAGCGGCGGTGGTACTGGACCGGGGCCTGTGCCTGCGGAGCATCGCGGCGGATATGATTACTGGTTAGCGTCCAACGTTCTCGAATTTACGTCCGATGCATATCAGACGACACTCTATGATAACGACAATAAACCGGTTGACCTCCCGGGTTATCGTGTAGATGCGCTCACCGACGCGGTGATTCGTTATGTCGATGGGCACCAAAACGAGCCTTTTTACCTCTTTACATCATACATTGAGCCACACCACCAAAACCATTTGGACGATTATCCGCCGCCGGACGGGTATCGGGAGCGGTATACGGGGAAATGGATACCACCGGATCTTGCTGCGCTCGGTGGATCGACGCACCAGCACTTAGGTGGTTACTACGGTATGGTGAAAAGGTTGGACGAAGCCCTCGGCAGGCTTCTGGATGCGCTCAAGAGTCTCCATCTGCTCGATAATACGATTATTCTTTTTACCTCTGACCATGGCTGTCATTTCAAAACCCGTAATGGCGAATATAAACGCTCATGCCATGAAAGTTCTATCCGTGTGCCGACTGCGTTCCACGGTGCTGATTTCATTGGTGGTGGACAGCTCCAAGAACTCGTCAGTCTCGTTGATCTTCCGCCGACGCTGCTTGACGCTGCAGGTTTGGAAGTCCCGGCTGAAATGCAAGGCAGGTCTATTATGCCGTTGGTACGGGGGGAAACGGACGACTGGCCAGAAGAGGTTTTCGTCCAAATTAGCGAAGCACAGGTCGGACGCGCGGTTCGGACGCAACGTTGGAAATACGGTGTAGATGCTCCGAATAAGAGCGGCGGCAGAGATGCCGGGTCAGACCGGTATGTGGAGCAATACCTGTATGATCTTCAGGCAGATCCATACGAGTTACGGAATCTCGTCGGACTTCAATCGCACGAACCGGTTACAGCGGTCATGCGGGAACGGCTCATTCGGCGGATGTTGGAGGCAGGCGAAGAGGCACCAACGGTCGAAGCAGCCCCTACGCAACGGAGCGGACAGCGCAGTGTATCTGAAGCAGAAGCGAGAAGTTAAACGGTTTGCTTACCTTGCTTGTTTGAAAGACACGTTGACTCAGCTCAAAAACCCGTTTTTCGACAACGGAGGAAAACGGAGCAGAAAGGCCCACAGTTAAAAAGATGAAGATTACAGATGTTAAAACTTTGGTCATGGGGACCAGTTGGCGGAATTTAACTTTCGTCAAAGTTGAAACCGATGAAGGTTTGACCGGCATCAGCGAGGTGCGGATGAACAACCGTACAGATGCGCTTGTTGCCTATATTGACGGTGCGAAGAAGCGGCATGTCATCGGTAGCGATCCATTTAACACTGAGGATCTCTACCAACGGCTATTCCGGGATGACTATGGTCGTGCGGGTGAAATCGTTGCGACTGGCATTAGCGTTATTGAAATTGCGTGCTGGGATATAATCGGCAAGGCGTTGAACCAACCTGTCTACCGGTTGCTTGGTGGTGCGTGCCGCGATAAGATTAAGGCGTATGCCAACGGTTGGTATCGCGTTGAACGCTCCGCCGAAGAATTTCATGCTGCAGCGAAAAGGGTGCTTGAAAAAGGTTATCGGGCATTGAAGTTCGATCCGTTCGGTGCCGGCTATTACGAGCTTTCTTATGAAGAGAAGTTGAAGTCTGTCGGACTTGTTGAAGCGGTGCGTGATGCCGTTGGTCCCGATGTTGAGATTCTCGTTGAGATGCACGGTAGATTTAGTCCGTATATGGCGATTGAAATTGCCGCCGAATTGGAGAAATTCCAACCGAGTTGGGTCGAAGAACCTGTGCCACCGGATAACATCGCTGCGCTCGCAAAGGCGGCGGATCATATCAACCTTCCTGTTGCTACAGGTGAGCGGCTCCACAATAAGTATGAATACCGTGAGTTGATTAACTTACAAGCAGCAGACATTTTACAGCCGGATATTACGCAGACCGGTGGCTTCTTGGAAACGAAGAAGATCGCAGCGATGGGAGATATGTGCTATATGACAGTAGCGCCCCACAATGTCGGTGGCCCCGTTTCCACCGCGATTGCCTTGCATTTCGCCACATGCACCACAAACTTCAAGATTCAGGAACATTTCAACGATTTCTCTGAGGCGTGGGTGAAAGAGGCAGCGACGGGATGCCCGGAAGTGATCGACGGTTATTTTAGTCTGCCTGATGGACCTGGACTCGGTATGGCATTGAATGAGGATCTTATTGCCGAACATCCGTATCGTGAAGGTTCATTCAACCTCTGGGAAGACGATTGGCATAAGCGCGAGTATTAGTCAGAACTGTGATTGGGAGATTTGTGTGGAAAACTTGAATTTCGGAAGTATTGTGTGGTATCCTTTCAAATAGGAACATTGAAAACAAAAAACATGACCATGCAATACTTTTGAAATATTCCTTGATTCAACAGTTCTGAGGAGAAAGAACATGAGACATACGACAGAAATCGAGCTCGCAAACCTATCAGACCTCAATTTAGCAGATAGAGGTGTTATCACCCCTGAAGAGGTCCGCCGTGTCACTATTGAAGATGCCCTCGTAGATACAGGGGCAACACGGCTCTGCTTACCGAAACCTATCATTGAACAACTCGGTTTGACACCCTACGGTAATGCGAAGGCGAGAACAGCGGCTGGCATCGTAGACAGGATCATTTATTCAACAGTTGAATTCACAGTATTAGAACGGAAAGGAACGCTTCCAGTAACCGACCTACCACCGGATGCGCCTGTTCTTGTTGGACACATGGTTTTAGAACAATTGGATCTCTGCTTAGATATTAGAAAGGGACTCATCTATAATCCAGACCACGGTGACGACTGGATTGAAGATGCATGGTAAAATATTTATGAGTTTTCACTATAAAGATGGGTATCTCTATTGCGAAAAAATGCGTGTAAAAGATATTCAGGAACAGGTACCCTACAGTCCATTTTATCTCTACAGCCTTGCGCAGTTAGAAGCGAACTACGCTGCATATCAGGAAGCCCTCGACGGGCTCGACTCGATTATAGGCTATGCGATTAAGGCAAATAATAATCTCACCCTTCTCAAACGCTTGAGTGCCCTTGGTAGCGGCGCGGTTCTTGTCAGCGGAAACGAGTTGCAGATGTCGCTCGCGGCAGGGTTTGATCTGAAGCGGACGATTCTAAACGGAAATGGTAAAACGCTCGCGGAACTCAGTCTTGCGATTGAACACGGTGTCCTTATTAACATCGACAGCGAATTTGATTTGGCACACATCCAGCAGACAGCAAAAGCCCTTGACACACCTGCTAATGTGCTTATCCGCATCAATCCAGGTGTGGATCCAGAGGTGCATCCCTACGTTTCTACAGGCATGAAAAATTCTAAATTCGGTATCCGCAATGAGCGGCTTAATTGGTTTTTAGATGAAATTCGCAAAGATGATTTACTTAATTTAGTTGGTGTCCATTGCCATCTGGGTTCAACGATTAAGAAGGTGCGCATCTTCCGAGATGCGACTGAAGTGATGCTTGGTTTCATCCGCGCCATTGAGGCGGAAGGTTTCTCATTGCGCTACCTGAACATCGGTGGTGGTCTGGGGATCGACTATGAGCGTACGGGTGAAGATATTCCGACGCCGTCCGATCTTATTGATTCCATTCGTGATCTGTTACCTGAGGATCTCACACTCATTATTGAGCCGGGTCGCTCACTTGTCGGGAATACCTCTGTCTTTGTCAATCGCGTTATTGGTGTGAAGACGAATGGGAACAAGCATTTCATCGTCACGGATGGTAGTATGTCGGAGCTTATTCGTCCAAGTCTCTACGATACCTATCAACATATCGAGTTTATCGAACCTGTAGATGGTAAACCCGAAATGTATGATGTCGTCGGTCCTGTTTGTGAATCCGCAGATTTCTTGGGCAAAGGGCGTCCTCTTCCTACACCGCATGAGGGTGCCGGACTTGTCGTTTGCGACGCGGGTGCTTATTGTCACGCCATGAGCTCTAACTATAATCTGAAGATGACCCCGCCGGAATACCTCGTTGACGGCGATAGTTTCACCTGTATTCGTCGTGTTGAAACATTAGACGATTATCTACGTGTTTTTGAGATATAACCCGTTTGGGCAGGCTCCTGTGCCTGCCCTCTATATCTACAAACGCGCCTCCAAAAATGCAATCCCGGTTTCCAGATTGATTTCATGTTCGCCTTGAAAATGATCGAGGACTAAGCGATCGCGATGTCCCGATGCCTCATAGATTTTCTCCACGTGTTTGAATGCTTGTAACGCATCCGCTTCAATAAAACACATATCATCAGAACCGATCTGCACCATACATGCCCGTGGTGCTATTAATCCTGCCACGTCTGCGATGTCTCCTGCCTTCCGAAGCCCGAACATAAATTGTGAACCGCATGTATTCCCACGCCCGCGATCATTCAATGCGTCCGTCAATGTGCTGAGATAGCAGACGATAACCGCTGCCTTCACGCGCTGATCCAAAGCGGAAATGTAGGTGGTCATCGTACCACCGAAGGAACAACCCATGCATCCTAAACGACGACTATCGACTTCAGGTCTCGACTGGAGATAATCCAAACACCGTTGCCCGTCTGAGATATTGAGTTGCAGCAGTTCGTAGCCGAAGTACCCGAATGCGAGATAGGCGATGTTGCATCCGTCCCGACCGGGGCGGCGTGCCCATTCATCTCGGTCCTTCCGTTCACCGAAACATCGCCAATCGGGTGCGATCGTTACAAATCCGCGCTGTGCCAATTCTACGGCGTACTGCTTCTGATAGTCGTCTACAATTCCGACTGCTCCATCCTTACCGACTCCGTGTCCGTGTGCACACAAAACCGCTGGTGCGGGGTTTTCTGCACTCGCGCCTTCCGGGATTAAGACGTACGCTGGAATCGAAGAAAATGGATCCGGATTGAAGATAATCTTTTCCTGCGTATACCCATCATGCTGTGTGCGTTCCAAGGTTTCGACATCTAACGGTAATGCCTCTGGCGCGGGTCCCAGGTCCTTAACAAGGTTACGCCGGAATTTCCTTCGCCACGCTTGCCACTCCGTTTTCGTTGCGCCATCGAAATGGAGAGGTGGCGTTGCTTTTAGAAGCTGGGCGACCCCTTGTTCTGTTGTCAAAAAACGTTGTGCTGCCATAATTATGCTCCTCTTGTTAACAATGCAATCATCCTATTGGCATGTCGCTTGTCTTTTATTTCTCTATGTATACCTGAAATTAAAGAAAAAGTCAAGTATTGGGTGTGTAAAGAGCAGAGCCATTCAATTGTCAGTTTCTGTTTTTTGAATGATTTTGAGTGCTTCT
>VYCT01000070.1 GCA_009843785.1 Candidatus Poribacteria bacterium
CGCAGATGCGTATCGCTTCGTCAAACGCGGTAAACTCGCGGCGATCTGTGATATGGACGAAGAACGCCTCAACAATTTCGGAGATGACTTCGGTATCTCATCTCGCTACACCGACTTCGATGAGATGCTTGAAAAAGAGAAACCGGATGTCCTGCATATCGTCACAAGCCCTGTGGTTCCGAGTAGCAACGAACGGATCCGTTATCCGTTGATGAAACAGGCATCCGATCACGGCGTGCCTGCAGCGATTATTGAGAAACCGGTTGCGATTGAAGGCGAGGATTGGAAACAGATTGCGGGGTTAGCGGAAGAGACAAAAACGAAATTTGTTGTCAATACACAACTCAATTTCCACCCGAAAAACTTGGAGTTAAAAAGAGATGTCGCCGAGGGACGGATCGGAGAGATTCGGTTTATTGATGCCAGTGCGCGTAGTAGAGCCGCCGAGCAGGGAGGACATGTGCTACAATTGGTGTCTTCCTATATTGATGACTCACACCCGGTCCGGGTTCTTGGACAAATCGCTGGCAGCGAGCATTTAAATTCTGCGGGTGGGCATCCCAGTCCGACGCATGCTGTCGCCCAGGTTTTGTATGAGAACGGTGTCCATGTCTCCATTGCATTTGGAACGGAGTTCGGACAAATGGCATCCGATGACCCGGGCATCTACGGACACAAACGTGTTTTTGTTGTAGGGACGAAGGGTTTCGTACATTGGCGTTTCAGCAGTTGGGAACGTTCAACATTGGACGGTGGCTATGAAGGCGGTCCACTGAACTACGGGGAGCAGGATGTCGTTGCACAGGCGAACTTCACCGAAGCCATCTTTGATTGGTTAGAAGATGAGAATAGTGCGCATCCGACACATCTCAAGCAATCCCTCGTTGAGAATAACCTCATCTTAGGGATGTACCACAGCGGGATCACAAATGAGATTGTTGACCTCCCATTTGAACCCCCCAATGGGTTAATGGATGCATTCCGAGAGAAGTTGTAATTTGAGATATATATTGTAGGCAAGGGTTTCAACCCTGTTTGGTGCGCTGTTGGCGTGCTATTGTTAACATTGAGGAGTTTTCATGTATAAAACTGCGATATTGGGGTGTAGAGGGCGCGCTCGTGCACACGCGAACGCTTATCAGTTCGTCAAAGGCGGTAAACTCGCGGCAATCTGCGATATGAACGAAGAACGACTCAGCGAATTCGGAGACGAATTCGATATCTCATCCCGCTACACCGATTTAGATGAGATGCTTGAAAAGGAGAAACCGGATGTTCTGCATATCGTCACCGCACCCGTGTTGCGCGGGACAAGTGAACGCATCCGCTATCCGCTGATGAAACAGGCATCTGATCACGGGGTGCCAGCAGTGATTATCGAAAAGCCGATTGCCGTTGAAAGTGAGGATTGGAAGCAGATTGCGGGGTTGGCAGAGGAGACGAAAACGAAGTTTGCCATTAATACACAACTCAACTTTCACCCGAAAAATCTGGAATTAAAACAGGATGTTGCGGAAGGACGGATCGGTGAAATTAAGTTTATTGATGCGAGCGCGCGTAGCACACCCGTTGATCAAGGTCCGCATGTGCTTCAATTAGTGTCCTCCTATATTGACAACACACGTCCCGTCCGGGTTCTTGGACAAATCTCTGGCAGCGAGGGTTTGGATTCAGATCAACCCTCTCCGATGCATGCCGCAGGACAAGTTTTGTATGAGAACGGTCTCCACGTGTCTGTCGCGTTCGGGACAGGTATGGGGACAACCGCATCCGATAATCCGGGTATCTATGGTCACAAACGTGTCTTTGTCGTTGGGACGAAAGGGTTCGTGCATTGGCGTTTCAGCAGCTGGGAGCGTGCAACGCAAGAAGGCGGCTATGAAGGCGGTCCACTGAACTACGGGGAGCAAAATAGCGTTGCGCAGGCGAACCTCACTGAAGCCGTTTTTGATTGGTTGGATGATGAGAACAACGTGCATCCGACGCATCTCAAGCAGTCGCTCGCGGAGTTCAATCTCCTCTTAGGACTGTACTATAGTGGCATAACGCACCAGATTGTTGACCTCCCATTTGAACCGCCTGATGGGTTGATGGATTCGCTCCGAGAAAAGTTGTAAACTGCCAAATATAGCGGCAGGTGAGACATCATCCTGCCGAGCGCAAACGATTTTAGAGATCATTTCGGAGGAAACCATGTAACAGTCTTCCATCGCTGAGTACTTAGCACCCGAAGCACACGAACAAGGGATCCAACAAGGAATCCAACAAGGGGCTCAAGAAACTATTCGTGAGAATATCCTTGAGGCACTCGCCTCTCAGTTAGAGCCTGAAATTGCTGAACCTTTCAAATTATTTTTCGGTTTTACGATAATCTAAAGTATTAAAGGAGACATTTCTGTGTATAAAACAGCGTTTTTAGGGTGCGGAGGTCGCGCCCGTGCGCATGCTGATGCTTACCGCTTCGTCAAACGCGGCAAAATCGCGGCAATCTGCGATATGAATGAAGAACTCCTCAACAGTTTCGGAGAAGACTTTGGGGTCTCGTCGCGTTATACCGACTTGGATGAGATGCTTGAAAAAGAGAAGCCGGATGTGCTTCACATTGTCACTGCACCCGTGTTACGCGGCACCAACCAACGGATTCGGTATTCGCTGATGAAACAGGCATCCGATGCAGGTGTACCAGCGGCGATCGTCGAAAAACCGATTGCTGTTGAAAGCGAGGACTGGAAACAACTTGCTGGATTAGCCGAAGAGACACAAACGAAGTTCGTTGTTAACACACAACTCAATTTTCACCCGAAGAACCTGGAATTGAAGCGAGATGTCGCGGAAGGCAGAATTGGTGACATCAAATTTATTGATGCCAGCGCACGCAGCACGCCAGTAGACCAGGCACCCCATGTGTTGCAACTCGTATCTTCTTACATCGACAACTCGCGCCCGGTGCGGGTGCTCGGACAGGTTTCTGGGGCTCAGGATTTGGACTCCACGCAGCCGTCCCCGATGCATGCTGCCGCTCAGGCACTATATGCAAACGGTCTTCACGTTTCTCTTGCCTTCGGGACAGGTTTAGGACAGAAAGTACCTAAAGAACCGGATGCAGGGAACCACACCCACAAACGCGTCTTTGTCGTCGGGACGAAAGGGTTTGTGCACTGGCGGTTTAGCAGCTGGGAGCGCGCAACGCCAGAGGGTGGTTACGAAAGCGGGCCACTTGACTACGGCGAGCAGGATGTCGTCGCGCAGGGGAACCTCACCGAAGCCGTTTTCGATTGGCTTGACGATGAGAACAATGTGCATCCGACGCATCTCAAGCAATCTCTTGCTGAGTTCAACCTACTTTTAGGGATCTACTACAGCGGTGTAACAAATGAGATTATAGATCTACCGTTTGAACCGCCTGATGGGTTGATTGATATCCTCCGGGAAAGGCTATAAAAAGTTAGCCTATATTTTCCGTGTTAACATCTAACCCATTTCGGCTTGATACTGGAAATCGCATTGAAGGAGACATTTTATGTATAAAACAGCGTTTTTAGGGTGTGGGGGTCGCGCCCGTGCACACGCGAGTGCCTACCGTTTTGTCACACGCGGCAAAATCGGTGCAATCTGCGATATGAACGAGGAGCTACTCAATAAATTTGGAGACGACTTCGACGTTTCCTCACGCTACACCGACCTTGATGAGATGCTTGCGAAGGAAAAACCGGATGTGCTTCACATCGTCACTGCACCGGTGCTTCGGGGGACCAATCAACGTATTAGATATCCGCTAATGAAGCAAGCATCCGATGCGGGTGTGCCAGCAGCGATTGTCGAAAAACCGATTGCCGTTGAGAGCGAGGATTGGAGACAGATCGCTGGGTTAGCAGAAGAGACGAAAACAAAGTTTGTCGTCAATACGCAACTTAACTTCCACCCCCAAAACTTGGAATTAAAACGGGATGTTGCAGAAGGCCGTATCGGTGAGATTAAGTTCATTGATGCCAGCGCACGCAGCACGCCGGTGGATCAGGCACCGCATGTGCTGCAGTTAGTATCGTCCTACATTGATAACTCGCGCCCGGTACGTGTGTTGGGTCAAATATCGGGGAGAGAGCAGTTGGATTCCGCGCAGCCGTCCCCGATGCATGCCACAGGACAAGCCATATATGAGAACGGTCTCCACGTCTCCCTTGCGTTTGGTACCGGCATGGGGACGTTGGCATCGGACAGTGAGAGTACTGTTGCGCATAAACGTGTCTTTGTTGTCGGAACAAAAGGCTTTGTACATTGGCGTTTCAGTAGTTGGGAACGCGCAACGCAAGAAGGCGGTTACGAAGGCGGTCCGCTCAACTATGGTGAACAAGACATTGCTGCACAGGGTAACCTCACTGAGGCAGTCTTTGACTGGCTCGACGATGAGAACAACGTGCATCCGACGCATCTCAAACAATCGCTCGCGGAGTTTAACCTCCTCTTAGGGCTTTACTACAGCGGGATAACGAACGAGATTATTGATCTGCCGTTTGAACCGCCTGATGGTTTGATGGATTCACTCCGAGAGAGTCTATAGAACGTTAATTTGTATTTTTCTTCAGCAATGTTAAGAAACACATCTTAAGTTTTGAGGAAGTGTGGAAGAGGTGGAAGGTTGGAAGAGATGCCGTATGTGCAGTCTTCCGAAACTTCCACCCTTCCAATCTTCCAACTGCTCTGAAGATCAAAACCATAAATTTGATATTGAAACTTGCTTAACATCCAATCATTTCGCTTGATATTAAAGGAGACATTTTTGTGTATAAAACCGCAATGTTAGGGTGTGGGGGCCGCGCCCGCGCACACGCTGATGCTTACCGCTTCGTCAAAGGTGGTAAACTCGCAGCAGTCTGCGATATGAACGAAGAATTACTCAATAAATTTGGAGACGACTTCGGCATCTCCTCTCGTTACACTGATTTAGACGAGATGCTTGAAAAAGAGAAACCCGATGTCCTTCACATCGTTACCGCACCCGTGCTGCGCGGTAGCAACGAGCGTATCCGTTACCCGCTGATGAAACAGGCATCCGATGCGGGTGTGCCAGCAGCGATTGTGGAAAAGCCGATTGCCGTTGAAAGTGAAGACTGGAAGCAGATCGCAGGGTTGGCAGAAGAGACACAAACGAAGTTCGTCGTCAATACACAACTCAACTTCCACCCCCAAAACTTGGAATTGAAAGCAGATGTCGCGGCAGGCCGTATCGGCGAGATTAAGTTCCTCGATGCGAGCGCACGCAGCACACCCGTTGACCAAGGTCCACATGTGCTGCAGTTGGTGTCCTCTTATATTGATAACTCGCGGCCAGTCCGTGTTCTCGGGCAAATCTCTGGCGGCGATCACTTGGATTCAGCACAACCCTCCCCACAATATGCCAGCGCACGCGTGCAGTACGAAAATGGACTCCACGTCTCTGTCGCATTCGGAACAGCCATCGCGCCGACTGCGTCCGATGATCCGGTCGTCTTTTTCCACAAACGTGTCTTTGTCGTAGGCACGACAGGTTTCGTGCATTGGCGGTTCAGCAGTTGGGAACGCTCAACCCATGAAGGCGGTTATGAAGGCGGCCCGTTGAATTATGGTGAACAAGATGTCATTGCACAAGGCAACCTGACCGAGGCTGTCTTTGATTGGCTCGACCACGAGAGTAAAGTTCATCCGACGCATCTGAAGCAATCGCTCGCGGAGTTCAACTTGCTCTTGGGAATTTACTATAGCGGTATCACCAACGAAGTGATTGAACTCCCCTTTGATCCACCTGATGGGTTGATGGATCAACTGAGAGACAGATTGTAATGATGCCGTTTACATCACGCCTCTGTTTCAATAAGGAATTGTATTTTTGTTTTTTTTGTGTTATAATTTTTTTAAACATAATACAAAGCAGATGTGTTGTACAGAAGTCGGAGCACGTACAGCGT
>VYCT01000244.1:0-35950 GCA_009843785.1 Candidatus Poribacteria bacterium
GTTCCTGAAGTTAAAACCAAATGGCAAAATAAGTTTGAGCTTATTTTCGTTGATGAATACCAAGACACTGACCCTATTCAATATCGGATTGTAAAAGCTCTGGCAGAATCTCATCAAAATTTGCGTGTTGTTGGGGATGATGACCAGGGAATTTACGGTTGGCGGGGTGCTGATATCCAGAACATATTAAACTTTGAGAAAAACTATCCGAACGCCAAGATAATTTCACTCGGGCAAAATTATCGTTCAACACAAAAGATAGTTGAGATCTCTCATGCTTTGGCAGAATTTAATCCAGATCGGCGAGATAAGGAACTATTCACGCGGAACTTTGAAGGTGAGAAAGTAAAATATCTCCACTGTGACAATGATGAGGAAGAGGCTGTTACCATCGCCTCTTTTATCCAGCGGTCTATTGATCAAGGCAATTGGCAGCCAAGCGATTTTGCAGTGCTGTACCGTACGAATAAACAAGCATCCGCTTTTAAAACAGCACTTAGTGATTTAGGAATTCAGTATCATATAGTTGGCAATTCCTTAAATGTACCTGCAATAGGTATCTCCATCATGACAATTCATAAATCTAAGGGGTTAGAATTTCCGAATGTATTTGTTACAGGAATATGCCAAGACTTGTTACCACATTATTAAAATAGCGACGAAAAGGACTGGGGTGAGGAATTGCGGCTCCTTTACGTCGCAATGACTCGCGCGAAAAATTGGTTATGTCTATCTTCTTATGAAGAAGAAGGGGAATCCCAACATAAGCGTGGAAGGTCTCCTTTTTTGGAACGTGGTTATATTCCTTCCAGTCTCCTTGAATCTGTAGAGACACTTGAAAGCGTGCTTATTCCTCCGAGTCCGCCAGAAACGACTGTTCCGGTTCCTACTGGAGAAACAGCAGAATATATTGAACCTCTCCCTGAGAAACTACTTGGGGATGGTATGACTGTCCTGGGGATAGATCCTGGTATCCAAAATGTGGGTTGGTCAATCACTAAAAAATCACCAGTTGGCTATACTGTCATTAAATATGGCACACAAACTACCAGAAATTGGCAAGAAACACTTATACTAACGAGAAATGAAATCAGTGAACTGATAACTCGGCACCGCCCCGATGCAATTGCAGTTGAAAAACTTGATGGGGCTACAGAGGAGTGGTTCCGTTACGTCGCAGGATGTGTAGCCACTATAAGAAATATTGCCGATCAACACGGAATTGAATGCCGCCTCTATACACCACAGGAAGTTAAAGCCGCCGCTACGGGTAATAGGAATGCTTGTAAAGTAGATGTGCAAAAAGGTGTAAAGTCGGTGTGCAATCTTCCACAAATCCCGGAACCACACCACTCCGCAGATGCAATTGCCACAAGTCTCTGTTACCTCAGAAATTACCTGAACTCTGCCCGTTTTGAAGGCAACAAACGAAAACAGGAACACTATGAAGTGGGTTGTGATTATTTGGATAGGAAGCAATATGAAAAAGCAATTAATACGTTCAAAGAGACAATAAACATAGATCCTGTTTATACAGATGCACACTATGAACTGGGGCGAGCGTACCTTGTACAGAATGATTTGGATAGAGCGGAGACAGCAGCTAAAACTGCCCTAAGACTTGGTGAAAATAATCATCCTGATTCGCAGAAACTTTTGGGTGCTATAACACATTACCGTTCTGGTTGTAATTTCTTGAACATTAGTAAATCGAATATAGCGATTGCCAAATTCCGAGAATCTATAAACTTAGAACCCATTTTTACTGAAGCACATTGTGGACTTAGTAGGGCATACTTTGAGGTAAATAAACTGGAGGCAGCGAAAAAAGCAGCAGAAGAAGCCTTAAAACTCAGATATGAATATCCACCTGCCCAGGAACTTTTGGTGGATATAAAGAAGAGATATTACTACAACGGCAAGATTTGCTTTAACCGCGAGGAATACACTCAAGCGATTTTTGAATTTCAAAAGGCAGTCGAAATTGATCAAAATTTTAAAGGTGCCCATCGCTTCATTGGTGAGACTTATTTGAAATTAGAGGATCTTGAAAAATCAGAAAAAAGCGCGAGAGACGCATTACAGATTGACTCCACCTACCAACCCGCTGTTGAACTGTTAGGTGAAATAAAACAGAAACACAAGGAGCGTGGCGATGATTACCGGAAGAGAAAAGCGTGCGCAAAGGCTGTAAAATCCTACCAGCAAGCGATACGCATTGATGATAAATACAAAAAAGCCTATAACAATCTCGGAATGGTTTATCAAGACATGAAGGAATATAGCAAAGCAATAAGGGCCTACCAACAAGCAATAAGTATTGATGAAAGATACCAAGTACCTCATAATAATCTTGGCATGGTTTACCACAAAATTGGTGAACATGCTAAGGCTGTAAACTCACTACAGTGTGCAATTGTAATCAATCCTGATTATCAAACAGCACACCACAACCTTGCTTTCATTTACTTTGAAATGGGAAATTTACAAGACGCAAGCAAAAAAGTGGTAGAGGCTTCAAAGCTTGATACTAATAATCAGAATACTCTTAGACTTTTGAAGGATATACAGCGTGCCTATTCAAAACAAGGACGTGATTACTTTAGACGGGGCGATCTCGCTGCAGCAGAAATTTCTGTGAAGGAAGCTCTAACGCTCACTTCCAACTATCAACCTGCTTACAAACTTTTGGATAAAATAAAACAAGCGTATTATAAACATGGCTTAACATCCCTTAAACAGAACGAATGGAAGGCAGCAGAAAAATTCGCGGAAGAAGTATTGAGAATTGATCCAAACTATGAGCCTGCAAATGAACTCTTAAAGCAAGCATATTATGAACAGAGCCTTGTTCATATAGAAAACGATAGATATGTTGAAGGTATAAGCAAGCTTCAAAAATCAAAAGATATCGATCCAAATTGTGAAAAAACGCTCTACTACCTTGGATTTGCCTACTTCAAATTGGACAGATTGAAAGAGGCACAAATGATGACTGAAGAAGCATTATTAATTCAATCAAACTATCCTCTCGCTCAAAAACTTCTGATAGAAATAAAAGATGCCCGTAATTGGTTGAAAGTAGGAGGGGCAAAGGTGCGAGAATTGGCCCGTTGGATAGTAAACCGTATTGGGTTGTAAAGAAAACGTAATAAGATATTGGACATCTAATCGGTATTGATGATACTGTTCAATTGTCCAGGCATTGAGTTTTAAAAGCACGCACAATTCGTCCAGAGAAATATACATGAACACACACCAAAACTACGACACCATTGTTATCGGGGGCGGACCTGCTGGCAGCACTGTCGCGACGCTTGTTGCTGAACACGGGCATCGCGTGCTGCTGCTTGAACGGGCAACGACACCGCAATTCAAAATCGGTGAATCGCTGATTCCTGCGACATACTGGACTTTCAAACGGCTCGGTATGCTCGAAAAACTGCGGACAAGTCATTTTCCACAGAAGTACAGTGTACAGTTCTATTCACGCTCAGGTAAAGGCTCCACGCCGTTCTACTTCTTTCAAACCAATCCGCACGAGAGCGCGGTCACATGGCAGGTCCTGCGGAGTGAATTCGATCAGATGCTCTTGGACAATGCGAAAGAGAAAGGCGTCGAGGTCCACCGCGGGGTCGGCGTGCGCGAAGTCCTTTTTGACGGCGATACAGCAACCGGTGTTGTTACACAGCACACAGACGGCACTCGCGAAACCCTTCATGCAACTGTCATTGTCGATTCTACTGGGCAGCGGTCGCTCATCGGAAGGCAGCTGAACCTGAATACGATAGAGCCGAACCTCAAAATGGCATCGCTCTTTACGCACTATGAAGGTGGTCATAGAGACGAAGGTATCGACGAGGGGGCAACACTTATTTTGCACACCGAAGCGAAAGATTCTTGGTTCTGGTCGATCCCACTGCCATATAACCGCACGAGTATTGGCGTTGTAGGTGCATTGGACTATCTGCTTCAAAACCGCAGAGATGCTAACGGCAAACTCGACACTCAGAAAATCTTCACCGAAGAACTCAATAAATGCCTACCCCTGAAGCAACGGCTCGAAAGTGCGAAGCAGCTTCTTCCGATCCAAACGACTCAAGATTTTTCTTACCGCGCCAGCCGTATCGCAGGTAATCACTGGGTATTGGTAGGCGATGCCTTCGGCTTCCTGGATCCTGTCTACTCGACTGGACTGTTTTTGGCACTCAAATCCGGTGAGATGGCAGCAGATGTTATCATTGAAGCCTTCCGAAAAAACGATTTTTCCGAAACGCAGCTTGGGAGTTTTGGACCGGCGTTTGTGGATGGAATGGAGGCATTTCGGAAACTTGTTTACGCTTTTTATACAAAAGAATTCAGTTTTGCGCGGTTTCTATCAGAACACCCGGAACATCAGGGAGGTATCGTTGACATTCTGAGCGGTGATGTGTTTAGGAAAGACGTAACGCACATCTTCCCGGCGATGGCAGAAATGTGTCCACTGCCACCTGAGATATCGCTCGATTAATATAGAACACGCGCCACATATCTATAGGAGAATTTCATGAAATCAATCACGTCCTACCTATCCATTACTGCTCTCATCCTTGCTCTGAGTACGGGGTTTGGATGCGATAACACCCAAAAACGCCAATCTGCCGAGGGTGAGAAGGCAGAAGCCAAGCGTGTCCACATCAGCATCGGGACAGCCCCTACGGGTGGTGCCTTTTTCGTCGTCGGTAGTGCAATCGCTGCTGTCGTTAGCGATAACACTTCGGAAACGGGTTGGGAAGTCACCGCTGAAAGCACAAAAGGCACACAGGAAAACATCCGCCGCCTCGCGAATAATGAGCTGGAGTTCGCACTTGCGAACGCCGCGATCTCGTACTTCGCTGTGCGTGGCGAAGGTGCGTGGAAAACGGAACATCCCATCCGTGCCGTTATGACACTTGCTCCGAACGTCGGTCTGTTTATTACACCGCAGTCCTCTGATATCCGTAAAATCCAAGATTTCGCGGGAAAACGGATTGTCGTTGGCCCTGCAGGCGCAGGTTTTGAGTATTTCCTCAGACCAATATTGTCTGCACATGGCATCACTTACGAAGATTTTTCACCGCTTAACAGCACTTACACCGGAGCAAAGGATCTGTTAGCAGACGGTTCCGCGGCTGCAGCATTCATGGGCGGTGCGATCCCAACGCCAGCAGTCATACAAGCCAGTACGTCTCAAGACATCTTCTTCATTCCATTCGATGAGACAGCAAAACAGTCTCTTTTTGATACCTACCCTTTCTTTAACGCGATTACGATCCCTGCCGATACCTATAAAGGACAGACAGAGCCGTTTGCGAGTATGAACGTGGGTTCAATGCACCTGATCACTGCCGAGACAACTGATGAACGGACGGTTTATGAATTCACGAAAACCTTGTACACACATCGCGCCGAAGTCGTCAAGATACATAAAGCTGGGAAAGCGATTAATCCGACAAACATTGTCAAAAACGTAGGTACACCTTTCCATCCGGGTGCGATCCGCTTCTATCGCGAAATCGGT
The DNA here is from genome assembly GCA_009843785.1 of Candidatus Poribacteria bacterium. Lineage (GTDB taxonomy): Bacteria > Poribacteria > WGA-4E > WGA-4E > WGA-3G > WGA-3G. Next base: position 5,540 of record VYCT01000244.1, read on the forward strand.
ATCTGGAACGAATAAGACCTCTACCTTTCGTTTTTATACCCTTCACAAAATCATGCCCGTTTTCGTGTCTAAAGCGTGTTAATAATTGAGCCGCAAACGGACACGTTTCACATGTATAAATTAGACAGTGAAAATCCTATACAAAATTTTCACTGTCTTTTTTTGCGTTAGAGGTATCTGTATAAACAGCATGTATAAGCGGTTCTCCGAAAATACGTAGATATTTACCGGTAGGCACGCTTTGTAAATTCATTAAATACAAAAACTTGGAGGCCAAGATGAATTCAAAAGAACGTATTGATCGCAACGCATTCTCACAAGACAGAACAGATGCCCAACATCCACCCGTTAACCTCTATCTGGGTCAACACTTGCACGGCTTTGAGGTAAAAGCCATCACACCCATCGACGAATTGCGAGCGGTGGCAATAGAACTTTCACATCCACGTAGCGGTGCAGGGTTGTTACATCTCTATACAGACGACTCCAGAAACTGGTTTTCAATCAGTCCGATCACCCCAACACTTGATGATACCGGATTACAACATATCCTTGAGCATTCAGTGATGGCGGGATCTCGGAGGTATCCGGTAAAAGATGTCTTCTTAGAAATGATAAAGATGAGTCTCGCCAGTGCGAATGCTATGAACTTCTCTGATCATGCCTATTACTACGCTTCAAGCGAAATAAAAAAGGATCTGTTCAATTTCGCAGAGATCCACTTTGATTCGGTTTTTCATCCGTTACTGACAGAGGACACTTTCAAACGTGAAGGACACCACCTTGAACCTGTTGATCCAAATCGGCCCATAGGTGATTTAAAAATAAATGGGATCGTCTACAATGAAGTGAAAAACGCTCTGTCTGCCCCAGAAGCATGCTTGGATTTTGCTGTGAGCGGTGGGCTTCTACCGGACACCTGCTATGCCTGTAATAGTGGTGGGAACTCATTGGTTATGCCTGACTTAACCTACGAGCAATTGAAAACCTATCACAAAACCTACTTTCATCCGAGCAATTGTTACTTCTTCTTCTACGGCAATGTACCCACCAGTGATTATCTCGTATTTCTCGCCGATAAATTGGCGGCACTTCCAAAGGCTAACACAAAAGAGTTTCTACATCCCCTCCGCGCGGAAATCTCACACCAACCGAAGTGGAAATCCCCGCGAACTGTGACGGATGCCTATCCAATTGGCATAGATGAATCGCTCACTGAAAAGACATACTTGATGCTCAGTTGGCTCATTGGAGGGACAACAGATCCCGAAGATGTCATCCTATGCAGTATTTTAAACTTGATTCTGCTTGGTAATGAAGGCGCGCCGCTCCGCAAGGCAATCATGGATTCAAAACTCGGAACTGATATACTCAATGATTCCCAAAGAGATTTTATAGGACCGAACAGAGCTTTTCGTGTTGGTCTGATCGGAAGCGAAGCAGATCGCGTTAACGCTTTCACGGAATTGGTCGCCAATACACTCACGCAAATTGCAGATGCAGAAATTGACCAAGAGAAGGTGGAAGCCGCATTCCAACAAATCACATACGACTATCAGGAAGTTACACCGAACTTCCCGTTTCAAATGATGAAGCGTGTCGTAAACACATGGATCTATGAAAAGGAGCCGACCCTCTTTTTAAAAATGGGGACGCACCTATCTACTGTCCGACAACGTTGGGAGCAAAATCCGTATATTTTCAATGAATTGATTCGCGAGCGGCTCCTTAACAACCCACATCGGCTGACGACCATCCTCTCCCCTGATCCAGATATGCAGGCAAAACTTGATGCTAATGTGAATGAACGTCTTAAAGCAATTCGCGCAGAACTCACTGATGAACAGATGAAACAGATTGCTGCTGATGCCGCGGAACTTGAACGTCTTAATGGGCAGCCCAACTCACCAGAGGATTTAGCGAAGTTGCCACAACTGAGTGTCCCTGAGCTGCCAAAAGAACCACTACACATCCCTACAACCGTTAAAACGGTTGGTGGACGTCCTGTACTTCGGAACAATATTTTTTCAAACGGCGTGAACTACCTTGTGCTAAATTTCGATTTACAAGGGTTACCATACCACCTTTGGCAGCATTTACCCAGATACACTGATGCTATCAGTAAACTCGGTGCTGGAAATATAAATTACGAACAGATGGCACAGCGTGCCGCAGCCGCTACCGGTGGATTAGAATGTTCTCCCAAATTTAGCACACACGCCCTTAACGCTAACCATCCTGTGTGGAACATGCAGTTTCATCTCAAGGCACTTGATGATAAAATAGAGGAGGCCTTAGACGTTTTGCACGATTTGGTTTTCGATATGAACCCATGCGATAAAGAACGTCTATACAACGTGCTCAGTCAAGCAGTAGTAGGCTATCAGAACCAGATACACGGCTATCGCGGTCCAAGTATTGCAAATCATCATGCTGCTCGCGGACTTTCACCACAAGCATATCTGAAAGAAACCGTCTTCGGGTTGCCACAATTCCGCATGAGTGAAATGTTGCTCAAGCGTTTTGACGAATCTTATGAAGAACTCGCCGATTCTATTGAACAAATCCGCGATTTTCTATTAGTCCAAGGCCGTGTAACCGCCAGTTTTACTGGCTCTGACGTAGCCTTTGACCAGCTGCAAGGGCAGTTCGCCGAGTGGATTCGTAATATGCGCTGTGAACCGATAGCCCCAGAACCAAAAGGCTTTAAACCTAATGGTATAAAGCCGCGCGAAGGATTGGCGGCTCCCATTCAAGTCGCGCACTGCACACAAGCGATGCCAGCACCGCACTACTCACATCCAGATTCAGTCCTCTTAACCATCGGTTCACATCTTCTAACGTTTGATCACATGTTACCGGAAATCCGACTCAAAGGCAATGCCTATGGTGCTGATTTCACATATAACCCATTTGATGCTGTGCTCTATCAAGGCTCGCAGTTTGATCCACACATCGCGCGGTCGCTCAATGTTTTCGCAGAGACCACTGACTATATCAAACAGGTAGAGTGGACGCAGACAGACATTGATAGAGCAATTATTGCAACAGCGTCGGATTACCAAAAAACAGTCCGACCCAGTCAAGCCTCAACCGATGCTCTCAGGCACTACCTCACTGGGCAAACACGAGAAGTAATCAAAGAAAGATACGCACAACTTCGACGCGCAACACCCGAGGCGGTAAAACGAGCACTGCTCGAAACTTTGGAAACAAACAACGATAAAGCCTCGATTTGTGTCGTCGCAAGTCGTGAAAAATTAGAAGCCGAAAATCAGAAGATGGCGCAATCCCTCCACATCGAAAATGTTTTTGAGTAGCATCGGGCTCACTTCACAAGGTAGACCGATTGAAACAGGCACATACGCCGGATAATTCAACGCGGTCTACCACGACCCATTCCAGGAACAGTTCATAGGGGCGCAGGCAGGAGTCTACTTTATCGTCGCCATTCAGCCTACTTAACGTTGAAAAAGCACTTGACTTTAATGCGACTTTTCTGGTAAAATTACTGAAACGCTTCTGAGTAAGGAGAACTGGGAATGGAACTAACTTTTGAAAAACATGACATCTTGCATGCGCTGCAAATACTGCAAGGTGTCGCGAGTGGACGCAATACTTTACCGATCCTTTCAAACGTCCTGATCCAAGCCGCAGATGGGAAGATTGAATGTGTCGCAACGGATCTCGAAGTCGGGATTAAGATTAAGGTGGAAGGTGCCATTCAAGAAGATGGCGCGATCACTGTTTCCGCTAAAAAATTGGCGGATATCGTCAAAGAACTCCCCGAAGATAATGCCATCAACCTTGTGACCACGGCAAATGATCGCGTTGAGATCACTTGCGGTGCTGGGGTTTATAAGATTATTGGACTTCCGGGCGAAGAATTTCCGCAATTGCCTTCTGTTGATGGGCATTCACTGACAGTCGATGGTGAAACGTTGCGTGCTGTCATCCGTAGAACCGAATTCGCCGCAGCGACAGAGGACGTTCGATACTACCTCAATGGACTCTACTTTAATTTTCTTGAAGATAAGACCGAAGTTGTCGCGACTGACGCGATATGGCTTGCCCTCGCCCATTGTGAACCGTTTAAAGCACCAGAAAATGTAGAGGGATTCATTGTTCCACTGAAAGCCGTTAAAGAGATTGAGCGTACTTTCGCTGAATCGGGGACAGTGCAGATCTCAATCCTTGAAAATCAGATTCTGCTCGCTGATGACCATGCGACCTTAACCACACGGCTTGTTGAAGGAGATTATCCGAAATATCAGGCACTCATCCCTGAGGCCACGACAGGTAGAGCGGTTGTCTCCAGAGAACAGTTCCTCCAAGCGAGCCGACGTGTGGCACTGCTATCAAATCCAAAAAGTTATGCAATCTGTTTAGAAATCAGTACTGAGCAGATCCATCTCTCGACGAACACCCCGGAATTAGGGGAGGCACACGAGACGATCTCTGTTGAGTCCTGCAATGGACGCGAACGCATTGGGCTTGATGCACGCTTGCTGATTGAGACGCTATCACACATCGAAACAGAATCCGTCGCGATTGAATTTACAACTGCGGTGACCACTGTCGCCTTTAAACCCGTCGGTGAGGAAGGACATCTTTGTCTTATACACCCGATGCGCTTGGGCTCTTAGAAAAACCGCATTCGTTTTTTCGCCATGACGAATGGGTTTTCAGTCATACCAACCTCTAACAGGGACAGTGTTATGGATAAACAAAACAACTGTTCCGACATAGCCATCGAGACTACTTAACACACATTGAAAATGTGCTTAATTTTAACGCGGCATTTCTGTTAGAATTACTGAAATGCTTAATAGGGAAAATTGGAAATGGAACTCACTTTTGATGAAAAATATGACCTCTTGCATGCGCTGCAAGTGCTACAAGGTGTAGCGAGTGGACGCAATGTCTTACCGATTCTTTCAAACGTTCTTATCCAAGCGGTAGATGGGAAGATTGAATGTGTCGCAACGGATCTTGAAGTCGGGATTAAGATTAAGGTAGAAGGTGTCATTCAAGAAGATGGGGCGATTACCGTCTCCGCTAAAAAATTGGCGGATATCGTCAAAGAACTCCCCGAAGATAAGACGATACGCTTCGTAACCACGGCAAATGATCGTGTTGAAATTACTTGTGGTGATGGGGTTTATAAGATTATTGGACTCCCAGACGAAGAATTCCCGCAATTACCTTCTGTTGATGGACATTCGCTGACGATCGACGGTGAAACCTTACGCGCTGTTATCCGTAAAACTGAATTCGCCGCAGCGACCGAAGATGTTCGATACTACCTAAATGGACTCCATTTTAACTTCCTTGAAGATAAAACCGAAGTCGTTGGGACCGATATGCATCGGCTTGCACTCGCGCAGTGTGAACCGTTCGAGACTCCAGAAAATGTGGAAGGATTCATTGTTCCACTGAAAGCCGTTAAAGAGATTGAGCGTACTTTCGCTGAATCGGGGACAGTGCAGATCTCAATCCTTGAAAATCAGGTGCTGCTCGCTGATGACAAAGCCACTCTAACCACCCGCCTGGTTGAGGGCGATTATCCGAAATACCAAGAAGTCATTCCGGAAGCACCGGAAGGCACCGCAATCGCCTCGAAAGAACAGTTTCTCCAAGCGAGCCGGCGCGTAGCACTGCTATCAAACCCCAAAAGCTATGCAATCTGTGTAGAGATTGATGCGGATCAGGTCCAAGTCTCAGTGAATACCCCGGAATTAGGCGAAGCGCACGAGACGTTTCCTGTGGAATCCGCTACCGGACAGATACGGTTTGGGATTGATGCGCGCCTATTGATAGAGGCGTTGACACACATCGAAACAGAATCCATCGCAATTGAATTTACAACCGAAGTAAAGCCTATATTTTTTAAACCGATCGGTGAGGAAGGGCATCTGTGTCTGGTCGTGCCGATGCGCTTGCCATCCTAACGGCGAACGCCATAGATTTAGGACATCGATTTCTGCTGTAGGATCACTGGTTTCAGGCATACCGGCATAAGGTTGGAGTATCCCTCTGCGCCATAGAATAGTTGCCTTCAGGTGTAGCCTTCAGCAGGGTAGGTCGGTGTTTGCAGAGGTAGCGATTTTTTCTGGAAAAAACTTGACAACCCCTCTGCTTTGTGGTATTATAATATAGCCTTGTGCCGAGATAGCTCAGTCGGTAGAGCAGTAGACTGAAAATCTATGTGTCGGCAGTTCGATTCTGCCTCTCGGCATTCCTACCAACTGCCATAGTTTGCTAAGCCGGTGTAGCTCAGTGGAAGAGCAACTGATTCGTAATCAGTAGGTCGGAGGTTCAAATCCTCTCATCGGCTCTCCGTTCTCTCCGTACTTCTACAACCCGCAATCCACTTATTCCGTTTCAATTTCTAAGCCCTCTTCCTCAGCTTCCAAATCTTCTTCAAGTGATTTGATATTCGCTAAGACAGTCGGATGCGATTCAATCTCGTATACCTTCCGGTACATCTCAAGTGCCTTCGTTTTATCGCCAAGAAAACTGCCATAAATTTCGGCCATCCGCTCCCACGCGCGAACCTCTTGCGGATCGAGTGCTACAATGCGTTCGTAAACCTGAAGCGCATCTGCGTACTGACGTGTTTCAATATCTTCGCGCCCAAGCGCAGCTGCACGCGCAAAGTACAAACGCACAAGGTCCACAATGATTTCGTCCATCTCAGGACGCTTTGCCACTGCTTGCTCCAGTAGGAGAATCGACTCCGACTCAAGTCGGCTCACCTCAGCCAAATCTTCATCGGTGAATTCTCTGTCCAAGAATTGATAGCTTTGAAGCATTTTGCTGTATGTCCTCGATAGCTGAAGGCGGGCAAGAATGCCGATAGGTGCTTTCTCGGACGCAACATCCCGAAACTCTGGATCGCTCTCAATCGCTTTTCTGTAGTGGTCAACGGCTTGTTTAAACTGTCTGTTCCCTTGATAGAGGATACCGAGGAGATAGTGTGCTTCAGCGTTGCTCGGATCATTTTCAAGCACGGCAAGGAATTCGTTCGTGGCTTGTGCCAACAATTCATCATCTATACCTTCATCGCGAATCAGCTTACCACGTAAAAGACGCACATCAGGATGATCCGGTTGAATACGGGCTGCATGCTCCAAGCGCGCCTTCGCATCTTTTGCCCAACCGCTCTGTGAATAGATTTCCACAATGCGGAGATTCGCATGCAAACCGACTTCTGCGCTTGTCTGAGACACCCCGTTTACCGAGAAACTCTGTTCCTGCTCAGCAGTTTCTAACGCTTGTAACGCTCGCCAATAGAGGAGCGCAGCGTCGATGAGATCCTCCTGCGCGAAAAACGTGTCTGCCTTCTCAATGAAGGCAGACACCTGTGATACAGGTGGCGCTTCGGGTTCGGCACTCCCTCGCCGAATATAGAGTGCTGCAAGCACAACAAAGCCGACTACCGCCAGCACCTCTGCATAAATGAGCCAACTGCGTAAGGAAAATAGGGATTTTGCGTTGGATGACATACGAACTCCTTTGCCTTGAGCTGAAATACGAAACTATTGTACAGCCGTTTCAATTCAACGACTGAAACGACACATTACTGTGCATTGTTCTCAATTTCGTCAAGAATGCTGAGCATATCCTCAGCATTAACAAACCCAGTAAATCGCTTAAGAACGGTGCGCTCAGCATTCAAGAAAATGACGACCGGTAATCCGGGGATTTGATACTTCTCGGTGAGTGCCTTCGTTATTTCGGAGGTGCGAGTGAAATCAAGTTTGACGTTAACATAGTCATCAAGTCTCGCTGCGACAGCAGAATCCGAATATGTCTGGTGATCGAGTTCATTACACGCGGCACACCAAGAGGCATAAAAATCGAGCATCACCAGTCTATTTTCGCGCTTAGCGATTTCAAATCCTTCTGCTTCGTCGTAAACCCAATTCAGTTGCGGTCCGGCAGGTTGTTGAATACCGCCCACAAACATATAGGCACCAATTACTGCCAACAAGAGGCCGCACGCTTTCTGGAATTTCACACGTGCGGGGATACCACTAAAACGTTGCGTTAACTTACCGAGGCATAAACCGATAAGCACTAAACCGCCAGCGATAGCAAAAAACGGCAGCGAATTCTGGAGGAAATTCTGCAACACCGGAAACACGTCTTTAAGAAAATAGAGTGCCATCGTAATAATAGCGATGCCGAAGATGTTTTCCAAGATATACATCCAACCGCCTGAACGTGGCAGTGCCGAGAGTAAACCAGAGAACGTGCCGATACCGATAAAAAGCAGCCCTATTCCGAGCGCATAAGTGAACATAAGCCAGAATCCGAGGAACAGGCTCCCCGTTGTTGCTATATACGTTAGGACTACCGCTAACGCTGGTCCTGTGCAAGGTGCTGCGATCACGCCTGCAACCGTTCCCATGGCGAATGCGCCGGCAAATCCGGCACCGCCAACGGTGTTCAGCCGGTTCTGCACTGCGGATGGTAACCGAATTTCAAAAACACCAAACATTGAGAGTCCAAGGGTAACGAGAATTAAACTGATGAAACCGACAACCCACGGGTTCGCCATTATCTGACCGAAGACCGCTCCCGTTGAAGCAACGGCCACGCCCAAAATTGAATACATAACAACAATACCGATGACATACACAACAGAGAGTAGAAAAGATTTGAATAGACCGGCAGACTCGTTGGCACCGAAAATGGAAACGGTAATCGGTATGAGAGGGTAAACACATGGGGTCAGGCTGGTCAATATCCCGCCAGCAAACACGAGTAAAAACGCCAGCCAGACTTGTCCACCGGAGAGGGCGCGCTGTAGACTGCCTTCGTCCGCAGCAGTCCCCAGCGGTGCGCCGAATTCAATATCAGCGAAGATTGCTTCATTAATCCGTTGAACCGTCCCCTCTATACCGACAACTTCAATAGGTATTGAAAAATTGAGGGTTTCAGGTAACAGACACTGCGCATCGTCACACGCCTGATACTGGAGTTGAAAATCCAACGTACTGGGTCCAATTGGAGCCGTCTGGTTTAAGTCGGCTTGGATCCCGATGGTGATGGTATCATGATAGACCGGGGCTTCTCCGATGGATCCGAGTTTCAGCACATCACCCGCGGGATATACGACCTCCCCAAAAACGAGATACGCCACTTCAGGTAGGGTTACCTCAGTTGCTATCAATCCTTCCTTCGCTGGATTGGCGTTGACGTGCCATCCTTTGGCAATCTCTACAACGACAGCAATCTCGAATTGACTCCCGGGTTGTACCTTGTCAAGTGAGAGGTATCCTTTCGCGGCGAGTTTCTCGACAGGTGCTTTTTCACTAAGCCCGAAATCTGCGAACTGTGCTTGTGTGGGAACCGGTAAAGTTATCGCAAGAAGCGTTAACAGGCTCCAGAATAGATATAGATGACGTTTGCCGGTCTTCAACATAGGTAAATCCTCCTCAACTATCTCGGTTCAAGCACAACGCATGGCAAAATCATCTCTTCAAGTGAAACGCCACCGTGTTGGAAGCTGCCCTGGAATATTTCCTTATAGACGTTGAACTGCCGATCATAAACAAAATAGTAGTCTTCTTTAGCGAGTACATAGTTCATCCGTGTCGATTCGCCGGGTAAGCGATACGCCTCAGGGTCTTTTATAATCCACCCCGTTTCAGGTGTACACGAGATGTTTCTGCCCTCTTTAAACCGAAGCCCGGTAGTGAGTTCAGCTTGGCTTGAAATTTTCGCAGCATTTTGACAAAGTAACGAACCGTGGTCAGAGGTTAAGATGACAGTTATATCGAGTTCAGCGGCAATTCTGAATATTTCATAGAGCCGCGAATGCTGAAACCAGGCGTGAACGAGCGTCCGGAATGCTGCTTCATCTGGAATCAGCTGCCGCAGCAGGTCCACCTCATACCGCGTATGGGTCAGCATATCCAAGAAATCGACAACGAGTGCTGACAAACTAATCCTATCTGCGATGCTCAACCAATGGAGGTATTGCATCTCGCCACGCACATCAAAAATTTTGAAGTAATGCGGAGGTGGTTTGAGAGATATGCCGTGCCGCTCAAATTGCAAACGGAGGAGTTGTTTCTCATAGCGATTGATACTCGTGTGCGTGTTATCTGGTTCTGCGTACAGGTCTGGATATCTTTGAGCAAGCTCCAGTGGAAACAACCCACTAAAAATAGCGTTCCGTGCATACCGTGTCGCCGTTGGCAGAATGGCATAATAATAATCGGTCTTTACGTCAAAGAGTGGATAAAGCAACGGTTCAATTTTCAGCCAATGGTCCAGCCGCATACAATCCATAACGATAAATAGCACCTGTTTCCCTGCCTGAATTTCAGGGATGACATATCTGTAAAAGACATCTACGGACAAGGTCGGCGACGCTTTACCGACCAGCCAGTGCTTATAGTTCTCCTGAATATAGTTCCCAAATGCGGCGTTTGCCTCACGTTTCTCCATTTCATGGATCGTTTTAAGTTCGTCAACATTATGGACCGTATCAAGCCGTAAATCCCATTCAACGAGGCGAACGTAAGTATCTATCCATGTTTGCCAATCACCATCGGCATCGCGCCCTCGTATTTTCCCACCAGCAACGGTTGTCCGGTTAAAGTTTTGGACGTATGCTTGGGGCGTATATGCTTCCCGAACGCCCTGTTTTTCAAGCAAAAATGCAAGTGAGCAGGCTAACTGTTTTGAAGCAGCTTCGACCTGAGCGTTCTCTGGTATCATGAAGATATTGCCAACATTATAAAGGCTTGCTTGCTGCATGACTTCCTGTCGATTCTCATGCGTTAGGAGCATGATCGGAATATGCGCATCCACATCTCGGATACGTGCAAGCAAATTATCCTCTATCATCGCTGCATCATAATTCAATAGCACCGCGTGATATGTCTCGCCCGCAAGTAAAGCAATGCCTTCAGCACTGGTGTCCGCTAAGGATACATCGTATCCTTCATACTCCAAAAAACGAACGTACGGTTTTGGTGTTATACCTTTCTGTTTTTCAGGATATGAATCGTTAGGTCGTCCACCAGATTGCTCTTCACCATTTATTTGATTATCAATCCACAGAATCCTCCATCTTTTTTCTTTCATGTTATCCCCCTTTTGGCGCAGCTTGCAAGCCAAAATTCGCTTAACAAAAGTACAACATAGGCTTGCAATGTGTGCCTACGTCTCGATCAAATGGGCAATCCGTCGCTTGCCCGATATTTTTGGGGTGAGCATCGTGAATCTTGAACAAAAAACAGAGCAAAACTAAATACCAGAGACAAACCTCCCCGGGTTCAACAAACTCCCCGCATCAAACCTATTTTTAACCTGTTTCATTAAACCGAGCGTGTCTCCGACGGCCCCCCAAACGTCAATATGCTGTTTAAGTTCAGGTGGTGCGGCTTCTACAATAAGGTTTCCACGCGCCTCTGTTGCAGATTGACGCAGCTGCGTTAGCGTATTCGCAAGCCCCTCGAAATCAGTATCCGACGTAACAGGCATAGAAAGATACAATATGCCACTTCCAAGGAGTGCCATTACTTGGACATCACGCGCCCAACTTGCGTCCATAACTCGTGCAGCAAATTCGGCGATCCCCGTGCGTTTCAGGTTTAACTTAGCAATTACGCGCTCGGTATCCGTATCCGTTGCGGGAAATTCCCGAATAGCTTTCTGAAGGTGCGCTCGCGATTCGCCTTCAGTACTTGTGACACCCAATGCCCCGTTTTGTTCCATAATTCCTCGACACTCCGTCAATTGCCATGCCACGGTTTCGGGATCCCCACCGAACCCGACGACCAGCGTCGGTCTTTTCGCATCCGTAGCATTATCCGTTGCTGTACCCACAAAATCAGAATTTATGGATAGATTTACAAACATCGGGAGTATCTGGGAACCGATAATGCTTAAGCCGGTGTCAATCGCCCCTTGAACGTTCTGAAAATCTGCTACAAGTATCGCCTCATGCGCTGGTATTGGTGACAACTTGAGTGTTACTTCGGTGATGATGCCGAGCGTTCCAAAAGCACCAATATAGAGTTTGTTAAGATCGTAACCTGCAACATTTTTCACCACTTTACCACCGCTCTTGACGACAGTCCCGTTCGCGTGAACGACTTGCAAGCCCAAGACTTGGTTTCGGGCAGCTCCGTGTCGAAGCCGGAGCGAACCACTCGCATTTGTCGCGACAATTCCACCGAGGGTGCATCGATCCGTATAGGGCGGATCCAACGCAAGATACTGTCGATGTTGTGCCAACACGGCTTGCAAGGCAGCTAAACGGATACCCGCTTCCACAGTGACGGTTAGATCCGCGGGTTCATATTCTACCACACTATTTAGACGAGTTGTCGCCAGCACAATATCTACCTTCTGTGGCAGGTTCCCGATGCCGAGTTTCGTGCCTGCACCCGCAGGCATAACCGATAAATCTCTTTTTGAGGCAAACTGGAGTACCTCTTGCATCTCCTGAACAGATGCCGGCAAAACCACTGCCTTCGGAATATGCCCATCAAACGTGTAAGCGGCAATTTGTACCTCTGGTAGGATCCCAGATTTTCCAACAATATGCTTAAGCTCATCGTGCAGTGCACGTGAATTTTCCATGTATCTCTCTTTCTTCTTCACGATGGTAACTGTTTTCTGCCTGAGGCGTTTGAAACGCCATCTAAAAACCTGTACAGCAGTAGGACTGACTTGCTGATATATATGTCTTAGAGGATTATGTCTCAGATTGCTTAGGGCGAATTATTATTTCAAAATCCTCTATGTTTTCAAACTGTCCCGGTTGGAAAGGTGCCTTGTAAATAGGCGAATCTTCCAAACGTTTTACACTTTGTTCAAGTAGAGATAATCGCGAATTAACTTTTCCAAACTCTCGAACAATCCATATTATGCCACCTACTACAGCGAGTAATACAGGGACTCCTGCTGCAAGCAAGGCAATTATTACTTCTGTCTTCATCGCTACCCTATCCTTCCACATTAATCTGGTCAAGACTGACGTTAATCTGTCTCGTCCAGTACTCCCCCGATTTGCTATCAAGGTACTCCATCTTATCACCGGTGCTTGAGATGCTACCTTCAGAATCAAATTTATGTCCCAAGGCAGAGGCAAAAGTGTCAATAAATCGCTTGTAACTATAGGCAGGGATAACTGGTATCTTGTCAGTTTTACTGATAATAATGCGGATGGAGAACTCGCTTCCTCCCACATGTTCAACAGACTCTACTTCAGTCACATTCTGCAGCAAGTCTCGGATAGCGTTGATAACATCATCTTTAGAATAGGTTTTCATTTAGAAACGCCTCGCCGCGTCAGGTTGTAAACCTAACTTTGCATAGGATTCAGCAGTCGGGAAAATTTTCCCGGGGTTGCAGAGACCTGTCGGATTAAAAATCTCTTTGACAGTCGCCATCACCTGTAAATCGGCAGGACTGAAAATGAGAGGCATATAGTCCATCTTTTCGACGCCAATGCCGTGCTCCCCTGTAATTGTGCCACCGACTTCAGCACACACAGAGAGAATCTCCATGTTAACATGCTCCACCCGCTCACACTGGTCTGCGTCGCGTTCGTTAAAGAGGACAATAGGATGGATATTGCCATCGCCTGCGTGAAAGACATTTGCAATCGGAATCTGATACTTCTCGGAGATTTCAGAGATCCGCCGTAGCACTTTCGGCAGCGTCGTCCGTGGCACGACCCCATCTTGGGTGATATAGTTTGGCGCGAGTCGTCCGAATGAACCGAACGCACTTTTTCGCGCTTTCCAAAGCTGCTGTCGTTCTGCCTCATCCTTGGCGTAATCCACTTTCCGTGCATTGTGCTGCTTAAAGATTTCTAAAATTTGATCGGTTTGGTTCTGCATACCCGCTTTAATACCATCAAGTTCCACAATTAAAATAGCTTCAGCGTCAAGTGGGAAACCGAATTGGAAAGCTTCCTCCAAAGCACGGATAACGAGGCTATCCATCATTTCGAGTGCAGCCGGGATAATCCCTTCCCCGATAATCGTTGAAACAGCATTTGAAGCATCATCCATCGTTTCAAAGACAGCAAGTGCAGTCTGGTAGGCTTGTGGATTGCGGGTGAGACGAACGACGGCTTTCGTCACGATGCCGAATGTGCCTTCAGAACCGATCATCACGCCACGTAGGTCGTAGCCGGGTATTTCCTCAACGGTTCCACCCAATTCAATAATCTCACCATCGGGTAAAACAACTTCTAATCCAAGCACGTGGTCAGACGTGACCCCGTATTTCAAGGTATGGGGTCCGCCGGAATTTTCGGCGATATTCCCGCCTATCGTGCACGCCTTCTGGCTTGACGGATCGGGGGCGTAGTGATAGCCTTTGTTTTCCACAGCCTGTGTCAATAATAGGTTCACAACCCCGGGTTCAACGACTGCGCGTTCGTTTTCAAGGTCTATCTCTAAAATACGATCCATCCGATTGAGAGCGATGATAATCCCACCTTGAACAGAGAGCATCCCCCCGCTTAAACCTGTCCCACCGCCGCGCGCAATAAACGGCGTGTCGTACCTGTTCGCCAACTTTACAATATCCGACACCTGTTGCGCTGTATCCGCGAAGACGACTGTATCCGGCATTGCCTTAAAAGAAGGTGCAGCATCACATTCATATACAGCCAGCGCAGTCGCATCCGTTAAGACATTTTTAGGACCGAGGAGTGCAGAGAGGTCAGCAATAAGTTGTTCTTTCTGGTGCATAGTGTATTCCTTTAGAGACATAATTCTTAATTCACGACTTTATATTAGACTACCACAATTTCAATCGAATGTCCAATTCAAATCTAACAAACATGGTTATTATTTCTATTTGCGAACCCAGCTGATAACATGCTATAATTGTAATAGTCTACACAACCTGTCAGAATCTAATCACCGTAACCTATCAGGTTAAAAGTAGATAAAGGAGATAAGATGCGAAAAGGGTATACGTCGACTTGTAATTCCAATATTTCTGTTAAGTCCTCTCCGTTTTTTGTTAACTATAACATTACGCAACATGCTATGATGTCTTAAACCAATAGGAGGATTATCATGCACACGACGATTCTCGTATGCGGAATCCTGATGTTTTGTCTCGCAGGGGTAGTGTCCGCCGATGTATGGACTGACCCGTTTGATGGCAATGAACTCGCTGAAGGCTGGGAATTCCGTGACCATAATGCTAAGAAAACGACGTTTGAAGTCAAAGACGGCTTCTTACAAATGACCAACCCAGGTAATTGGGGACACACAACTCCTGATAAACCGATGCTCGAACGAGAAGTCCCAAAAAGTGCTGCTAAAAATATAACGGTGAGTGGGATTTTCACCACTGAACCTGATAAACCCGCAGATGCATGGATCGGCATCTTCCTTTATAGCGATGACGATCTGAACTACGCCTGTTTCTTATTTGGTGGTGAAGCCAACCAACCCCAAAAAACGCTCATTGGGAGTATGGTCGAAGCCACTTGGCAAGACAAGGGACACTTCCAAACCGGTTTCGATGTCCCGCTCCATCTTAAGATTGTCAAAGAAGACGATGTTTTCTCGGGTTACTACCGAGAGAATGAGAAAGATGAGTGGACGCTCTCTGGCGGGAAAACGTGGAACCATAAGTTTGATGTAGAACGGGTCGGTATCGGTTTTATGAACAATTGGGGCGGTCAAACGGTTACATTTCTTGTGGATACACTCTCTATTGACGGCGACGGGATTAAACCTTTCGCAGTCGATTCAGAAGGTAAATTAGCGACAATATGGGGTAATCTCAAAACGAACCAATAGTTACCTGTTGCAGGAATTTGCGTAACACACCAGCAACTCCCAAACGGGGTGGTGCGAGCACTGCCCCTACAACGCGTTTTCATATTTCATAACAGACAACCGATTGACAATCACTTAAAGACACTTAAAGAAACGTAAAGTACAAGGAGAGACGCTACTGCCATGTCCATTCCGAAAATGTCTGTAAACAACCCCGTCTTAGCGAACCTGCTAATGATTATTATTATTGCTTTCGGGGTGTACGCATGGATAAACCTACCACGGGAACTCACACCAGAAATCGCATTACAGACGGCAACTGTCACAACACTATATCCGGGTGCCTCTCCAGAAGAGGTTGAAAAACTTGTCACTGCTCCTATTGAAGACGCTATTGAAGAGAACGTTAATAAGATCAATTTACTGCTTTCCAACTCTTCGGAAGGTAGATCTATCATCACTGTCGATTTTGAAGAGATGGGTGATCGCGAGTTCGATAAAGAGCTTGAAAACCTCCGAACTGCCGTAGAACAGGTGAATGAGCTTCCAGAAGAAATTTTAGAGGATCCACAAGTTTTAGAACTCGATGTCTCCTCAGGTTTTCCGATGTTGACCGTTGTTGTGGGCGGAGATATTTCGGAGTCCCAGATGCGGGATATCGCCGAAAACTTAAAGGATGAAATCTTAGACATCAAAAATATTGCGGCTGTCCGAATAGCGGGGCTTCGCGAAAGAGAAATTTGGGTTGAAGTGAACCCTGATCGGTTGAAAGCGTATCAACTTCCGATTGCAGGAGTCATTACGGCACTCGGTGCGAGCAATTTGAATTTACCGGCTGGTACCATGGAACTCGGCAATACAGAGTTCATGGTGCGCACGATGGGCGAATTCGTCAGTCCAGACACTATCGGCGAAACGATTATCGCCGTTCAACCGACAGGTACTCCCCTCCGCCTTAGCGACGTTGCGACAGTCTCAGATACCTACGAAGAAGCCCGAACGCTATCACGAACCAACGGCAAACCTTCCATTAGCCTGAGTGTACAAAAAAAGTCTGAAGGCAACACGATTGCGTTAGTTGCCCAGCTTCGGGAATTAGTTGAAAAACGGAAAAGCGACCTCCCTGAAGATGCTGAATTAACAGCGGTTAACGACTATTCCGTCATTTTAAAAGAACGGTTAGGTATTTTGGAAACGAACGCGATATTTGGGTTGGCGCTTGTCGTGCTGATGCTGCTCTTGTTTATCGGGTGGCGGAATGCTGTGTTCGCGGCCCTTGGCATACCGGTTGCTTTCATGGCGACCTTCTGGTTTATGTCAATTGCGGGCTATTCGCTGAGTGGTGTCTCCCTGTTTGGACTTATTTTAGTCGTCGGCATTGTTGTTGACGACGCGATTGTGGTCATAGAAAACATTTACCGTCACACCGAGGCGGGCGAATCTCCGAAAGTTGCCGCGATTCGGGGTGCACAAGAGGTAGGTTGGCCGGTTTTAGCTGCGAGTTTAACAACAATCTGCGCATTTGGGCCCCTGATGTTTATGTCTGGAACTGCGGGTCAGTTCATGCGGGTCGTCCCAATCATGGCGATTCTGGTGTTGATTGCTTCTCTTTTTGAGGTCTTTGTAATTTTACCTGCACACGTCTCTGAGTGGGGAAGAACCAAAATCAAGACAGGACGCAGCAGACTGGAGGGTGTCCGGACTCGATCTCGCGATGCGTTTACTATAGGTGTCCGCATCACCGGCTTCTTTGCGTGGTTTGCGACATTTTTTGATTTCATTCGGAACCGATATGTCAGAATTCTGAAAACAACCATCCGACATCGGTACGCTTTTGTAGGGAGTGTTCTCTGGATTGGCATTTTTGCGTGCGTCGGTGCATTTTTTATTCTTGACAAGGAACTCTTCCCCGGTGAAGATTTCCCCCAATTTTTCGTTCAAGCCGAAATGCCGCCCTCCTACGGGATCCAGGAAACATCAGAGATCGTCACCCAGATTGAAGCCGCTGCGAAAACGTTGCCATCAACCGAAGTTGCTGCAATTGTTAGTAACATCGGTATTCATACATACAATGCAGGAATCGTACAAGGTGTTACCTATGGCTCCAATTTCGGTGAGGTTATTGTTGAGCTGACACCGAAGCAGGAACGCACTCGAGGTGTGGACGAAATCATCGCTGCCCTGCGGAAGGAAACCGCAACAATTAGTGGTATTGAGGAATTAAATTTTGTCACGCAAGAAGGGGGGCCGCCGCAAGGACGAGACGTGGAAGTGAAAGTAAAGGGCCCCCGGTTCAATCAACTCACAGCTCTTGCTGACGTGCTGAAAGAAGAACTCCATCAGATGGACGGTGTTTACGATATTCAAGACGACTTTCGTATCGGCAAATCTGAACTCCGTATATATCTGAAACCAGAGAAAGCGCATCAATATGGGTTAACAACATTTCAAATTGCCCAAACCGTCAGGACCGCTATTGAAGGCGCTAAAGCGACAACTTACCGTGAAGCAGACGAAGCGATTGATGTGGTTGTCAAATACGAGGAAGATACCCTCCAAAATCTCGTAGAGCTCAATAATCTATTAATCGCGACACCCACGGGTGCTATTGTGCCGCTCAAAGATGTCGCAGAAATAATAGAAGAAAAAGGATACTCAGATATCCGCCGCTTCGACGGCGAGCGGGCAATTACGGTTTATGCCTCCGTCGATAGAGGAAAAACAACACCTTTCAAAGCGACTCAGGCATTAATGACTGCATTCGCGGATATTGAATCTTTGTATCCGGGGTATCAACTCGATTTTAGAGGCGTTTTCGATGAGATTATAGAATCTTTTTCGGAGTTGTGGAAATTGTTTATTGTCGGGCTGTTGTTAATTTATGTGGTATTAGGTGCGCAATTCAAGTCGTTTATCCAACCGATCATTATTATGTTCGCCGTTCCATTTGGAATGATAGGTGCCATGGTCGGATTACTTATTTCCAATGCAACGCTTAGCATGGTCGCCATGTTTGGTATCGTCGCGCTCTCAGGGATTGTGGTCAACGATTCCATTGTACTTATTGACTTCATCAACAAGTACCGAGAAAACGGTCATAACAAATGGTATGCGATTCTGAAAGGTGGGAGTGTTCGCTTGCGTCCGATTATCCTCACCTCACTGACGACAATTATCGGACTCATTCCGATGGCAATCGGATTAGGTGGAAAATCGCCTATCTGGATGCCGATGGCGTATACCATCATCTTTGGACTTGCGCTGGCGACCACGATGACGCTGTTTGTGATGCCCGCCCTTTATGCAATCACGACAGACCTACGCGGCTTGGTGCTGAAAAATCCAGAGGCGCGGTTTGAAATCGTTTCAGATGACGACCTGTTAGGTGCCGCAGTCCCCGCTGATGATTAAATAAAGTAATAGGGTGAGGTTTCTGACCTCATCCTATGCGGTGTTTTTGCCGTCTGTGAAATAGAAGATTTACAGTATAAACACCAAATACTCAGCATCCCATACGGCCAAATTCTCTCACCATGTCTATCCCTAAGCTGTCTGTGAACAACCCTGTTTTAGCGAATCTCCTGATGATTATAATTATCGTTTTTGGGGTGTACGCATGGATGAACCTACCGCGGGAACTCACCCCAGAAGTCTCAGTACAGAGCGCAGTTGTGACAACGCTATATCCCGGAGCATCCCCAGAAGAAGTTGAAATGCTTGTCACTGCTCCTATTGAAGATGCTATTGAGGAGAACGTCAACAAAGTTGACCTATTGTTTTCTACCTCTTCAGAGGGGCGTTCTGTTATCTTTGTCGATTTTGAGGAGATAAGCGACCGGGATTTTGACAAGGAACTTGAAAACCTACGCACCACTGTTGAGCAGGTCAATGAGTTGCCAGAGGAGATTTTAGATGATCCGAGGGTCGAAGAATTTGATATCTCATTCGGTTTCCCTATTTTGACGATTGTTGTCGGTGGAAATATTGTGGAAACGCAGATGCGAGATATTGCTGAAAATCTCAAAGATGAAATCTCGGACATCAAAAACATCGCCTCTGTCCGAATGGCAGGTCTCCGTGAGAGGGAAATATGGATTGAAGTGAACCCTGATCGATTGAAGGCATATCGACTCCCAATTTCAGCGGTTATTACCGCGCTCGGAACAAACAACTTGAATCTCCCCGCCGGCACAATGCAACTGGGAGGGACAGAATTCATGATCCGAACGATGGGGGAATTCACCGCTTTGGACACTATTGGCGAAACTCTCATCACTGTTCAACCGATAGGTACGCTTCTCCGTCTGAAAGACGTTGCAACGATCTCTGACACCTACGAGGCGGTGCGAACGCTATCGCGAATTGATGGACAACCTTCGATTAGCCTGAGTGTGCAAAAGAAGACTGAGGGAAACACAATTGCATTAGTTGCTAAACTTCGAGAATTAGTCGACAATCGGAGAACAGATCTCCCTGAAGGTGCTGAGTTGACGGTTGTTAATGACTATTCCGTCGTTCTCAAAGAACGATTGGGAATTCTTGAAACGAATGCGTTTTTCGGTTTGGTGCTTGTTGTGCTAATGCTCCTGCTCTTTATTGGATGGCGGAATGCCCTATTTGCGGCACTCGGCATACCGGTCGCCTTCATGGCAACGTTCTGGTTTATGTCTATTGCTGGTTATACGCTAAATGGCGTTGCCCTGTTTGGACTTATTTTAGTCGTAGGGATTGTCGTTGATGATGCTATTGTTGTCATGGAAAATATCTATCGGCATATTGAGTCTGGCGTATCTCCAAAAGTTGCCGCTATTCGCGGTGCAGAAGAGGTCGGTTGGCCCGTTGTAGCAGCAAGCTTGACGACAATCTGTGCTTTTGGACCGTTGATGTTTATGTCTGGTGTTACTGGACAATTTATGCGGATCGTGCCGGTTATGGCGATTCTGGTGTTGATAGCATCTCTTTTTGAAGTCTTCGTAATTTTACCAGCACACGTCGCTGAATGGGGAAGCACCAAAATTCGCACAGGACGCAGCAGGCTTGAAAATCTCCGAATCGAGTCTCCGAGGGGTTTCACCCTCGGTGTCCGCATTGTCGGTTTTTTCGTGTGGTTTGCTATGTTTTTTGAATTAATTCGGAACCGATATGTTAGAATTCTGAAAATAACCATTCGACACCGATATGCGTTTGTAGGGAGTGTCCTTTTCTTCGGGTTGGTTGCATGCATCGGGGCATTTTTTGTGCTTGACAGGGAACTCTTCCCTGGTGAAGAGTTCCCACAATTTTATGTCAAAGCCGAGATGCCACCTTCCTACGGGATACAGGAAACGACAGAAGTAATCGTCGAAATTGAAGAGATGGCTAAAAGACTTCCATCAACTGAAGTTGATGCGGTCGTCAGCAATGTCGGTTTACACACATTTATGTCAGGTTTGGTAAGAAGAAGTGTTACCTACGGCTCAAATTTAGGAGAGGTAATCGTCGAACTCACACCAAAACAAGAGCGCACCCGAGGTGTGGATGAGATCATCGCTGAACTACGGACGAAAACCGCCGCCATTAGTGGAATTGAGCGACTGAGTTTCGCCACACAGGATGGGGGGGCACCACAAGTAGCAGATGTGCGAGTGAAAGTAAAAGGACCGAGATTTGAGAATCTGACTGAACTCGCTGGCGTTCTTAAGACAGCCCTATCTCAGATAGATGGCGTTTACGATATCCGAGATGACTTCAGCATCGGAAAATCTGAACTGCGCATCTACTTGAATCAGGAGAAAGCATATCAATATGGATTAACCACGTTTCAGGTTGCTCAAACCGTTCGTACTGCTCTGGAGGGGGCTAAAGCCACAACTTATCGTGAAGCAGACGAAGCGATTGAGGTCATTGTCAAATATGAGGAAGATGCCCTTACACATCTCGCGGCACTTAATAATCTCTTGATTGCAACCCCCACTGGTGCTATCGTTCCACTCAAGGATGTTGCGAATATCGTGGTGGAAAAGGGGTACGCAGATATCCATCGATTTGACGGTGAGCGAGCCATCACGGTTTATGCATCCGTAGATAGAGAAAAGACGACTGCCTTTAAAGTGAATCAATCACTCATCAGCGCATTTGCTGATATAGAATCTTTGTATCCGGGGTATCAACTCGATTTTCGAGGGGTTTTTGATGAAATTACAGAATCCTTTTCCGAGTTGTGGAAGTTGTTTACTGTTGGGCTGTTGCTAATCTATGTGGTATTGGGTGCACAATTCAGGTCATTTATACAACCGATTATCATTATGTTTGCTGTTCCGTTTGGTATGATCGGTGCGATGGTAGGACTCCTACTTTCGCATGCGACGCTTAGCGTCGTCGCTATGTTTGGTATCGTTGCCCTTTCGGGGATTGTGGTGAACGATTCAATTGTGCTTATCGACTTCATTAACAAGTACCGAGAAAAAGGGTATAACAAGTGGTACGCTGTTCTGAAAGGCAGTAGTCTCCGATTGCGTCCAATTGTTCTCACCACAATGACGACGATTTTCGGACTCATTCCGATGGCAATCGGATTAGGTGGCAAGTCGCCTATATGGATGCCGATGGCGTATACTATCATCTTCGGGCTTGCGCTCGCAACTACAATGACGTTGTTTGTAATGCCTGCCCTCTATGCCATCACAACTGACTTACGAGGGCTCTTCCTGAAAAATCCTGAGGCGCGGTTCCAAATCGTTTCAGATGAAGAACTATTAGGTGCCGCAGTTCCAGCAGATAATTAGAACTGATTCTCAAATCAACCTTCACAGCCTGGAAGCAGGGCCTGAGCATTTAGTGCGATTTTCTATTCTATACCACAATCGAAGAATTGCACTTTCCAAAATAACGCAAGATGTGCTACAATGACTAAGAACTTGTTTTGATATCCGCACGAATGAAAATGGAGATCGCAAAATGGCAACATTAGAAGGCTTCAGGGTGCGAAATTTCGGAGTTCTTAAGGATGTAACACTGGGGCGTCTATGGGACAGAAGGAGAGAAGAAGCACTCACGCCAATGACAGCGGTAATCGGAAAAAATGGGGTCGGCAAGAGTGCACTATTCGATGCTTTCGGTTTCCTTGCTGATGCACTCAAATTCAATAATGTTGAAGAAGCTTGTGATGCACGCGGGCGCGGTGGTTTCGATAAAATGCGGACTCAAGGGGCAACAGATCCGATTGAATTTGACGTGTACTACAGAGAACACGGAAACGCCAGGCCGATTACATATCAAGTTGCTATTGCTGTAGATGAGTATGGACGTCCCTATGTCCTGCAAGAACGCTTTCGCCAAAGACGGAAGGGGCAGAAGCGCGGTCAACCCTTCTCTTTTTTAATGCTCTATAACGGTAGTGGTGTGGCATGGAAAGGGGAACAATTAGGAGACCAGATCGACGAAGACCCCGAGCACTTAAACCTCTTTGATCTCCTCGAATCCATAAAAGCAAAGGAATCCGCTGAAACAGAGGCTATTGAATTGAGTGACCCGCGAAAACTTGGTATAGCAACACTCGGTGCCTTGAAGCAGCACCCGCGAATTTCCGCTTTTCGCAGGTTTATCGAAGGATGGTATCTCAGTTATTTCACACCGGACGCTGCACGTAGTTTGCCACTTGCGGGTTCTCAAGAACACCTCAATATCCACGGTGACAACCTTGGTAATGTTGTGCAATTCATGGAGCGTGAACATAAGCAGCGTTTCCACGCGATTCTAAAAAAAATCGCCAATAAAATCCCCGGTATAGACAAAATTGATATCAAGGAAACAGAAGATAATAGGTTGTTACTCAGATTCAATGAAAAAGGCTTCAAAGACCCCTTCTATGCCCAACAAATGTCTGACGGAACACTTAAAGTATTCGCCTATCTATTACTCCTTGAAGATCCAACCCCGCCTCCTTTCATCTGCATCGAAGAACCAGAAAACGGTCTGTATCATAAGCTTTTAGAGACATTAGCCGATGAATTCCGCGAACACGCCACTGGACACAAAGGCGGTTCACAGGTTTTTATTACGACGCACCAGCCCTACTTTGTTAATGCCTTAGAGCCGAAAGAGGTCTGGATTCTGGAAAAAGGCAAAGACGGGTTTTCCCAAATCCGTAGAGCAAGCGAAGATCCGCTTGTGAATGATCTTGTTGAAGAGGGTCTGCCTTTGGGTGGCCTCTGGTATAGCGATTATCTGGATCCGAGGTGATTGGATGCATTTTGAGATACTTGTTGAAGACCAATCTGGAAAGAAAGTTCTTGACATCCTAATACCTAAAATTATCAGTAAGCAACATAAGTTCAAAGTGCGTCCGTACCAAGGCATTGGTCATATTCCGAAAAATCTAACCAATCCTGCCAACGCGAATACAAATCTTTTGCTTAATCAACTTCCCATGCAGCTTAGGGCGTACGGAAAAAGTTATGCTAATGATCCTACTAAGGTCGTAATTGTGGTGTGCGATTTGGATAATAACTGTTTGAAGACCTTTCGTCAAGAACTCTTCAGAGTCCTGAATGCCTGTAATCCCAGACCAGAGACACGGTTTTGCATTGCTATAGAAGAGGGAGAAGCATGGCTGCTTGGTGATATTCTTGCGATTAAGGCAGCTTATCCGAAAGCCAAGGACAATATCTTGAATAGTTATCAAAACGATTCCATCTGCGGTACATGGGAACTTCTGGCTGATGCGATATTCGCTGGAGGCTCAAATGCCCTTAGCAAGAGGCCTTGGTATGTAATCGGGAGAGAAAAATCAGCATGGGCACAGAAAATTACTCCATATATGAACGTAAACAAAAACTCGTCTCCGAGTTTCTGTTATTTTCGAGATAAGATCCGAGAACTGATCTGAGTATCCGCCGTTGACCTATCAATTCATTAGAAATCAAGGAGAAAAATCGAGTGAATCAACAGAATTTGAAAATCGCTTTTATCGGTGTTGGTGGCATCGCTGGCAGCTACCGCCGAAGCCTTAATCAACTTGAACGTCCCATTGCAGCGGTCTGTGATATAAACGCCGAACGCGCTGCTGCTATCGCTACTGAAGAAGATGCTGTTGCATATACCGACCACACCGAGATGCTACAGAAAGAGAAACCCGATGTCGTGTTTACTTGTATCCCACCGGGTGCACACACGACACAGGTTGCCGATGCCGCAGCATCTGGTGCGGCAGTTTTCGTTGCTAAACCGGTTGCACAGGATTTGGAAACCGCTAACCGTGCCCGCGATGCAATTGCTTCCGCAGGTGTTATCAATCAAGTCGGTTATATGGCGCGGTATAGCGATATTACGGCAAAAGCGAAGGAATTAGTCGGTGATCAGAAACTTACAATGGGAATTGGACGGTTTCTCACAAGGATGGGTGCGAACCACCCGTGGTGGGGAAAATATGACGTATCCCGCGGACAGATGGTGGAGCAGACGACCCACGTCTTTGACCTCATCCGCTACTTCCTCGGTGATGTGGTAAGTGTTCACGCCTACGGTATCAAAGGTGTGTCCAATGGGATCGCCGATTTTGAGGAGTGCACTGTCTGTAACATGCAGTTTGAGAGCGGCGCTGTAGGCAGTATTACGAGTACCTGTGTCGCCCGTGCACACGAGAATTTCGCTACTGAACTCGTCGGTGACGATCTCTATCTCAAACTCACGCACGATTCTGGATTACGTGGTCAGATTGGTGGTGAAGGGATTGACTATACGGGGACGGAAGCGGGTTATTTCCGACAGGTTGAGCAGTTCATCAAAGCGGTTGATGCGAACGATCAGGGGTTGGTACTTTCCTCCTATGCCGATGCTGTGAAGAGCCTTGCTGTTACACTTGCTGCGAACCGATCGTTAGAGACTGGACAGGTTGAACAGGCTGCTGAATGATTGAAGGAAGAACTCAACGCTTAATTGATTTTGCTAAAGCCTGTGCTAAGTTCCCTTGATGACCGCATCGCGCAGTGTTAATCGGAAATTCTGCGCCTCGGAATCTGATTCTGGAAGTTCTAAGGCGGTTTCGCTGACTTCTGTGCATACTACCGCCGTGGACTAAGACAAGAACAAGGTTCATCTGAACATTATCTGGAGTGCAATTGTCAACGATACGCGCCCCTTCTTGCAACTGCGCAACTGCCTCTGATGCATCAACATCGCCTCTTTTAAGTTCCATTGGA
Organism: Candidatus Poribacteria bacterium; assembly: GCA_009843785.1. Lineage (GTDB taxonomy): Bacteria > Poribacteria > WGA-4E > WGA-4E > WGA-3G > WGA-3G. The sequence continues at coordinate 31,500 of VYCT01000244.1, forward strand.
ACCCCAACGAGGTTGTTTTGGGCAGTATCAATGTAAAAGAGAACAAAGTCGCATTGGTTTGTCCGTGCTCTGCCTGTTGGAAAAGCAAGGTCTACATCTAACACAACACGTTCAGACGGTATATTAGCCATGGAGACGCGACATCCTTCCTTGGTATAAGGGGATGTAGCTTCATTGTCCCTTATCCACTGACGGATCTCCTCAAGAGCCTCATGAAGATTCACGTTCATCTTCACCTTTCTTTTTCTCAAATCTCTGTTGGAGATTCACTGAGCGGTTATAAAGTCCTTCAGCAACATCTTCGTAGTCCTCTGGAGAGATGCCCCCTCTGAGTTTAAAGGGAATTTCCTTGACGGGTTCGTCTTTTTGGAAATGCCATACGCCGACCTCTTCTGGTAAAAGCCAACTTGCAGGCTCATCAGTTTCGTCTTCAAGCAACCCTTCAAGAACCAGATTCCCGATTTCCTGAAGCAACCAATCGCTGTGCGTTGTTACGATCACCCTCACCCCCGCACGAACTAAGCGGGCAAGGATAACTGCCATGTCCGCTTGGGCACCGGGGTGTAGATGGGCTTCAGGTTCTTCAATGATGAGTGTATCACCAGGTTGTACGAAACTTCGGAGAAATAAAACTAAGGGAGCTAGTTCAGACACCATTGACGAAGCTTGGCTTAAACGTATATCCTCTTCTATACTTTGTGGACGGTAGTAAAAACCTGGATACCCACTTGGTGAGAGTTTTAGGAGTATTTGTCCAGCAAGCACTTCAGATTCCAGTGTTTCTGCAATGTCCTTCATTTCGTCATTGGAAACGCTATCTTCTTCATAAAGGATAATCCTTTCCATAAAGTCTGCTACCGCGCCTGACATAGTGGGAACCTCAGGGAAACGTTCCAAACCTACGCGGGTGGTCCGCTTCACAAGTGAACTGGCAATAATTCGATGACTTTGCATGATCCCATTCCGAGCAGCGGGTAAGTAATATGTTTTCTTGGTATTAGGATAATTATCACTTCCTATACGAACTCTATTCTCCTCGAAGAGTACTCCCCCGAAAACCGACCACTCCTTGGGAAGAAGAATCATGTTCTCATTAGCAGGGGTATCTAATGAAATCAAATTATCCAGATTGATCTCTGACGTAGAAATTCTCATCCTGATGTTCCAATATTCTTGATCCCTTTCACTGATTCTTAGTAAAACAGATGTCTCATTACGTTGTCCTCCAGTCAATCGCATTAACTCTGAAATGGAATTCAAATCAAAGCAATTTTTAAGCTCATCCTGTAATTCTTTTGCAAAAAAATCTGTATCATTAATAACAACTTCCAATTTTTGGCGAACTTCTCTGGACAGATCTGATAATTTAAAAGGCTCCTCATCCAGAACTAATTTGTTGAGTATCTCCCCAATTTCTTCTTTTAACGTAGAAGGACTGGATAAAAGCTCACTTAGTATACTCATAGCTTTCCCAGGCTCGAAACGAGATAAAAGACTTGAACCCGATAAATCGTTAAAAACCCCGTGTAAGACATACATCAGCGTAGCAAAATAGGTCTTCCCCGTGTTGCTGGGACCGACAAATACTGTTAGTGGACGCAGATCAATGTTCGCCTTAGTAATGGGTCCGAAATTTTTAACCACTATTTCAACCCTTGGGTGCTGTTGTGTATCTTTGATTTCGCTCATTGGCGCTTCCTCTAATCTGATTTACTGCGGTGGGCGCGCTTGCATGAAGATTAAAAAATTAATTCGGTAATTTATTGACGAAGTCCGGTTCGGTTGCAAACCGCACCATAAGTGTCAATTTTAGAAAAAATAACCGCCTGAATCCCCAGGTCCGGTAGGTTCGGTTTGCAACCGAACCGGATACGACGCGGCAACCGTAATAGCTTCAAACACCTCTTGAATTCCGTTCTCGGTTTTTTCTTTAGCGGAACCCGTGTTCCGCAAACGCTGCATCTGAAGGTTTTCGCGAAGTATCCGGTGCGGTTAGAAACCGCACCTACCGGGTCCGCGGAAAACCGGATTACATAACATAGTCTTCAGTTAAAACACGTCTATCACATACACGTTAGAAAAACGTCAGATACGGTTTTCCAAGGATCTCTCGCCATAAGAGGACTGCGAGTTCGCGGGCGTGGTAATCGCCCCACATGGATGCCTCTCCGCATGGGACTTTTCGACCCTCTGGTACATGATCCCACCCATTCGGACGGTGATAGACTGAGTGTAATAGCAACCCTTGATGTGCATCGGACGCGGACAAATACGGTTCGGCGAAAAGCGTCTTGGCGACAGTTAAGCCTGCTTGATAATAAGCATCTCCAGCATCTGTTTCATCGTGCTTTTTGAGGTAGTTTCCGAGTCGGATTAACCCTTGCGCTGCAATCGCTGCGGCGGAACTGTCCACCGGTTCAAGATCGTTGAACGGATCCGCAGGTACTACCGAATAATTACCGAGTTCGGCTAAACCGGGGGCACCGGTATCCCAATACGGAATTCCGTCTTGCGCTGTGTTCTGAATATAGAAATCGGCAGTGGCTTCCGCGGCCTTGCGCATGTGTGTTGTTGCCAAATCATACCCACCGAAAGGTTCAAGATCATCTTCCGTTAACGTATCAAAGAACTCAAGCTGCTCGGCGTAGCCTGTAATAATCCAAGCGAGTCCTCGCGTCCATGTCGTAAATGGCGAATACCCCTGCTGCGTACTTGGGCAGCGGTAGTTCCCGTCGTTCGTATTGAAGATCGATTCATGCACCACCCGTCCGCGTAGATCATAAGCGTCGCGTCCTTCACCATAATAGACGTTATAGGCTGCCGTCGTCTGTGAATGCTGGAGCAGGCGTTCCAATAGATTAACAGCGACATCGCCTTCATCCATCAGCACTGCACCGAGGGTATGCCCAAGTCCTAAAACCCGCAGAGAACGGATCGTGTCTGAAAAGAGCGAATGGGGTCCGTTGAAAGAGGCTATGTATCCTGTCCCATCTTTAATTCGGGTCCAGCGACTCGCTTGTACGGCGGCGGAGGCTTTGAGCGCGAGCTCATAGAAATGCATCTCGTTATCGTCTTGCGGAATCACACCTTCCCGCATGAGGCGACGGAGATTACCGTAGGTAGAGACGTTGTTAAATCCGTGGTCATGTACACCGATGTGTGTGACATGCGGTGCCATCTTTTCAATCGTGTTCCGCTTGCCGATCTCAAGGAACTGTTCATCACCGGTGGCATCAAATTGGAGGATGGCGGAGCCGAATTGGAACCCTTGTGTCCATTCGGTCCAGCCGCGTGTCGTGTAGGTGCCAGCGACGGTAAAGACAGGGGTACCTTTTTCAGGGGGCCATGTATCCTCAATGGCTAAAATCTTTTGACCTGAGTATTCAAAAAGCCGCTCAAGTTGAGGCTTTAGGTCGGTGGGACGTAATGAATCGTTTATTTGCATTGGACTATGATTGCCTCCTCAGTTAGATTGTTGGGTTTCGCTATGTCTATTTCTATGAATAGATCATTGAAAAGGGGATTTTCCTGATAGATTTGAGGTTACTTGGTCATTCACCGCTCTATCCAACCTACGACGGTGACTGTGTGTCTTTATATCGCTCGCATATCACTTCAATGAGATTGGTTGTGGACTTACCGGGGACGTTCAGACCGACGACGACTTTACCGCCGTTTGCCTCAACAACATCTCTTTCAATGAGTTGTTCGAGTTTATAGTCGCCGCCTTTAACGTGGATACTCGGTTTGAGTTCGGAGAGCAGGTCAATCGGTGTCAGTTCAGGAAAGATGACGACGTAATCGACACATTCCAAGCCAGCGAGCATCTCTGCGCGTTCTGCTTCAGGCACAAGTGGACGATTTTCACCTTTGAGATGCCGCACCGAACTATCGCTGTTAACTGCTACGACAAGCATATCCCCAAGTTGGCGCGCCGCTTGAAGATACCGGAGATGCCCTAAGTGTAGGACATCAAAACAGCCGTTGGTTGTGACAACAGTCTTACCTTCAGTTTTCAGTCGCTGAAGAACGGATGCGAGTTCGCTGCGATGATAGATTTTTTGGTTTAACATTTTATTTTTTTAAGTTTCGGACAAACTATTCCAAATCGCGAAGTGCTTTCTCAATATCGGCTTTGAGAGAATTATCGCTTTTCCATCTTGCGAGTTTCAAGGCAGTTTGGAAGTCTGTCCTCGCTTCCAAAAGGTCGCCTATTTCAACCTTTACCAATCCTCGATTATAGTAGACATCCGCAAAGTCTGGATCAAAGTGGATGGCTCTATCATAATCTTCAATGGCCCCTTTCCTATTGCTTAAATCGGCCTTAGCCATACCGCGATTAAGATAAACGATAGCAAGTACATCTGCTTGCGGTTTTAGACGAATCGCCGTGTCATAATCTTTGATAGCCCCCTGCTTATCCCCTAAATCAGCTTTCACAGCACCACGAT
>VYCT01000244.1:36050-37301 GCA_009843785.1 Candidatus Poribacteria bacterium
CTGCTTATCCCCTAAATCAGCTTTCACAGCACCACGATAAAAATAGACATACGCATAATCGTTACCGAGGCGAATCGCTTTATCATAGTCTTTGATAGCCTCCTCAAGATCACCTAACTTTTTTCTCACATCTCCACGGTTGATGTAGGCATCCGCAAAATCCGGCGTGAGGCGGATAACCGCATCATAAACCTCAATAGCATTTTTAAATTCCCCACGCTCTTCCGCATCTACAGCACTATAATAGCGGATGAGGGGTTCCTCACGCCATTTTTCTAACGGTTTCGCTTGCGTTGGTAGGTCCTTGAGCAATGCTCGGAGATAATTTGAAGGAATCGCGTAGCCGGCACCAACTCTATGCCCCTGAAACATAATGCCGATCACCTCTCGATGAACATTTAAGACGGGGCCTCCACTATATCCTTTACGATTATTCCTCGCGCTCACGTCAAGGAAATTGGGAGTAATCCGACTGATCCAGCCCACTGAAACATCGCCCTGCAAAACTTTGCCATCTTGACCCGGGTTACCTATGGCGATTATCCTATCGCCCGCTTTCACTGCATCACTATCGCCAAGTGAAAGGATGCTCGCGTCTTCACCACTTACCTTTTTAACCTTTAAAATAACCAAATCTCGTTTCGGATCACTCGCCATGACCCCTTCAATCGTATACCACGTCGGTTTGTTCACCAATTTAGCAATACTGACAGCACCATCAAAAGACTTCTCGTTGATATTGTGAACGTTGGTGACAATCAGATCCTGTCCAATGAAGAATCCACTCCCTAATGTTGGTGGTCCTTCAACGCTTAAACTCCCAATTTGTACAGTGGCGGCTTTGCCAATTTTCGCAATTTGATCAAGGTCTGGTCGCACGGCAACTTTTTCGCTTCGCGTCACTTGTTGTTTGACACTTGAGCCACAAGACAATAAAATTCCGACTGAAAGGTATCCTATGAACATCAATACTTTTTTCGTAATTTTCATCTTGATAGCCCCTTGTCTATGTGGATAGATCGGCTTTGATTGTTAATCTAACTGCTTTGATGTAATATTACAATACAAAGAGGCAAATTGCGTTAGTTCCCAGCGTTAATAGTCTATCACGCTTTTGATCGTTTGACAAGTTTTTCCTCGTTGTTCAATTCCTGAGTTTGTGCTACAATAAAACGGAAATTGGAATAAAAAGTTGAGGCTCATGTCGAGATTGCATGCAATTCTATGCTTGAACGAGTTTTGATATGAAGT
>VYCT01000024.1:0-3372 GCA_009843785.1 Candidatus Poribacteria bacterium
AACCTATACAGTGACTGCGTTTGTAATCAAATTTAAAAAAGTACCAAAAAGCTTAAAAAGATACCATTTGGTATCTTTTTAAGACGAGTGGTATCAACTTTTCCAGATGAAAACGCTACACAAAGTGTGACAACTATTTTGCGAAACGCTCTTTACTGACTACTAATTACTGATGGCTGATTACCGCTATCGTATAAATAACCATGTTTGACAAATCAAGCATAAAGTGATATGATAAGATAGACCGTGTGGTACATAACAGACATCTCAATATAGCACGGATTCTTAATTTCGGAGGATATCATGGCTGAAGAAAAAGAAAAAAAGGAAGAAATGGTACCCGTTACCGCTGAATATGCAGTCGTTGATCAAGTGGACGACCAGGCGATCGTTGAGCTAATGACCGGACAAACGATTCAGGATTATGTCTATTCTTTTAAACAGGGGGGACGCACCGTTGAGGGATTAACCTTAGCGGGTATTAATGAAGCCGCCAACCGCCGGGGTGGTATCCAAGTTGAAGAAGTTAAGTACGAAGAACTCGAGAATTCTTGGATCGCTACTGCCAAAGCAGTTGATACTATCACAGGTTCATCTCGCTACGGGGCGTATGAGCAGCCGAAAATGGCTGGCGGCCGTTCTGATCCGTTTGCGTTCACGAAAGCAATTCACAAAGCACAACGGAACGCCATTAAGCAACTCATACCTGTACCGGTGATCCGCGAAGTGCTAAACTTCTATCTGCATCGAAAGACTGGAAGTGGAAATTCAGCACCACAACAGCAGATACCGCAGGCTGCCGGAAATATCGCACAGGCGCAAAAAGCCGCTTTCGCAATCGCGAATAATCTTGAAGAGCCTCTTGAAAAGAAGGGGATCACGAAGGCAGCTCTCTGGGATTACATCAAACGTAAATACAGTGTGGAATCTCGAAACGATATGAGCGAGATGCAGTGGACGCAGCTTTCGGCAGAACTCAAAGCAGCGGAAACGACACCGCAGCTCCTAAATGACTTATGTGAGCGCATCAAACAATTAACAGCCGCTGCCCAAGAGAGTGAAGTGCCAGCCGCCGAAGAACCTGAAGATAAACCCGCCACCTCTCCTGAAGCACCGAAAACAGAAGGACAATCAGACAAGACACCCTTTTAGGGCTAACCTTGACTCGAAGGAACTACGAAAAAGGAGTTAGGTTTATGGGACATTTAAATACTTTCCCACTCCCTTCCGCACCGACAGAAACAGCGGACCTATATCCTGAATCGGATGGGAAACCCATGGCTGAAACGGAACGTCATTTTAGAGAGCTCGTAAAGAATTTTAATCGCATCGAAGACCATTTCGCACATATCCCTGATGTTTATGTCCTCGGGGATATGATGATGTATTATGAAGAGGGAAACCCCCGTAAATCTATATCCCCTGATATTTTCGTTGCTTTCGGTATTGGTCGGAAGGAACGCCGTATCTATAAGATATGGGAGGAGGGGAAACCGCCCGACTTCGTCTTAGAATTCGCAAGCAAAGGCACCTACCGCACTGATCTGACGAGAAAGGTGCAGCTCTACGCATCGATCGGTATTCCTGAATACTTCGTCTATGATGTAGATAGGCGTTATTTACCAATCCCCTTGATGGGGTTCCGTCTTATCGGAGATGAGTATGTCGAAATACCGGCACTTGCCAATGGCGGTCTTCAGTCCGAGACGCTTGGTTTAGAGTTCCATGTGCTTGAGGATAGTTTAGGCATTTACGATCCTGAGGCAGAAGCGTGGCTAAAAACGTCTGCTGAACGTGCCGAGGACGCAGAAGAACGCGCTAATCATGAAGCCAACGCCCGACACAAAGCAGAAGCCGAAGTTGCCCGACTCCAAGCGGAATTAGAACGCTTGAAAGCACGCTCGTGACACGGTTACTAAACTTTGGACACTTTTCCGTAAGGAGACACTGTATGCAACAGAAAAATAGGCTGTCCGCGAAACAGCTGGTTACAATACTCACAACCCTGCTGCTCTTCGCGATACACGCAACAACGTCTGCACAGACAACGGAGCAACTTGCAGAGAAAGCACTCGCTGCAACTGTCTATTTAGAGATGATGGATAGCGCGGGTAACATTATCAGTATCGGCAGCAGGTTCTTCGTCCGGCAGGACCTGATCGTGACAAACTATCACGTCATTGAGGGAGCGGCACGCGGCACCGCAAAATTAGTTGGCAAACATACAAAATACGCCATTGAAGGGATCACCGCTACAGAAAGGGGCAACGACCTTGCGATATTAAAAGTCTCGGCTTCCGGTATCAAGCCCTTGCCCCTTGTTGAGAACAGCGATAGGGTAAAAATTGGGGCGCAGATCTATGTGGCAGGTAACCCAAAAGGGTTAGAGGGGACATTCTCGGATGGTATTATTAGTAGTAAGCGTGGCGGTCATGCGTACGGACGCTTGCAAATGACAGCACCGATTTCGCCGGGAAGTAGTGGCGGTCCCGTCCTAAACAGACAAGGTGAAGTGATCGGAGTCTCTTTCATGACGATTGAAGGGGGACAGAATCTTAACTTTGCGATTCCATCCAACTATGTAAAAACCCTTTTGTCACTTTCAAAAACGCCGCGCCCATTGTCCGGCATCAGCCCCATCGTATCTGCCGAGACCTACTTTATGAGGGGAAACGTGAGATATGACGTAGGGGACTACCGGGGAGCTATTGCCGCTTATAGCAGTGCTATCCGCCTCAAACCGGATAACGTATACGCATACTTACTTCGCGGACGTGCGAAAGCCAATCTCGGTCAACACTTCGCCGCCATCTCAGATTACGACACCGCCATCCGGTTCAACCCTGATTATGCCAGCGCATACTTCTATCGGGGAGCTTCAAAAGTCCTCCTCAATCGCACGTGGGAGGCGAGGCAGGATTACAGAACGGCACTGCGGCTCGCGGAAAAGGCTGGAGACTCAAGCCTGAGAGACCTTATTTTAAAAGCACTTCGCCTTCTGGAATAGCCAAATCAAGAACCGTCCGCAGAAAACAACGGGACTTACGCAGCGTACTCTTTCGTAGCATAGGCTGTTAGCCTGTGTCCCCAAATATTTGTGTTTTTCTTAGCCTCTACCTCTAAAACCAAGTGTCACGGTCAAGATTACGTAAGTCCTAAACAATTGATCAGAGTCGGCAGCGTAAGCCATAAACGGTGTAAGGAGACACAATATGCAGGAAAAAAATGGAGAGTCCGTGGAAAAATGGTTCACAAGCGGAAACGCACGCTATGACGCAGGGGATTACCACGGAGCAGTGGAAGCCTATAGCAGTGCCATCCATCTGAACCCCGATGATGCCACCGCATATTACAATCGCGGACTCGCAAAAG
>VYCT01000024.1:3472-37107 GCA_009843785.1 Candidatus Poribacteria bacterium
TACAATCGCGGACTCGCAAAAGCCAAACTCGGGCAGTATGCCGATGCCATCGCGGACTTTGATACCGCTATACAACACAAACTTGAAAAGGCAGATGTATACTACAATCGCGGACTCTCGAAAACCGCTCTCGATCAGCACGACACCGCGATTTCAGATTACGACACCGCTATACAACTCGAACCAGATTTCATAGAAGCATACCTCAATCGCGGTATTGCGAAAACTATTCTCGGTCAGCACGCAGACGCCATCGCGGATTTTGACACCGTTATACAACACAAACTTGAGAATGCTGACATATACTACATGCGCGGACTCACAAAAGCCAAACTCGGGCATCACATCGAGGCTATCGCGGATTTTGACACCGCTATACAACGCAACCCTGATTTAGCAGAAGCATACCTCAATCGGGGGCTTGCGAAAGCCGTTCTCAATTGGCACACCGGCGCGATTGCGGATTTTGACACAACCATACACCACAAACCGGATGATGCCAAGGCATACGTCAACCGGGGGCTTTCAAACTACTATCTCGGTCATCACACCGATGCCATTGCGGATTACGACACCGCCATACAGCTCAAACCGGATGATGCAATGGCATACGCAGGGCGGGGTATTGCAAAAGGTGCCCTCGGCCAGCACATCGCTGCTATTGCCGATTTTGACACAACTATACAACTCAGACCGGATTTAGCGGAGGCATACCACAATCGCGGCATTGCGAAAGGCACCCTCGGCGAATTCCACGCCGCAATTGAGGATTTCGATGCCGTGATACAACTTAAACCGGATTATGCAGACGCATACGTCCGGCGAGGGACCTTGAAAGCACTACGCAATCACATACCGGAGGCGAAGCAGGACCTCCAAACGGCACTGCAGCTTGTGGAAAAGGAGGGACATACAGATTTAAAAACCGTAATTGAAGCTACCCTTCGTACTTTGGAATAGCCAAATGGAACGGATATGTCGGGTTTCTCTCCGTTCAACCCGACCTACACACTGGATAGGTGCGTTTCTACGCACTAACGGCGCAGAGATATTCCCGGCTTCGCAGGGCATCACGCAAAGAATGGACAGTCGGTGTGTTTTCAAGGAGCAGATCGCCGGTATAGTGCCGTGTTTTCAAATGTTCCGCAACCGCACGAAAGTCGACATAACCGTCGCCTACTTCTGAAAGAACGCCGGCTTCTGTTTTCTGTTTGAAATGCACCGACGTGAGGTCTGTCATCTCAACAGCACGCCAGAATTCGACTGGTGGACGCAGCGTGGTGCCATCAGCGCGGTATGTGTTCGTCTCATCATACGTGAGTTTCGCACCGCCTGCGACTGCTAACTTCAAAGTTAACGTGGCAGTTTGACGAGCGTTCTCCACTGCGAAGACCATCGGATACTCCGGTAGGAGCGCAGCATAGTGTTTGAGGTTAGCGATCGCTGCGGACGCATCAATATCGCCTTCAGTGTCAAGATCAACGAGACGGAGTCTCGGCCTCTCTGGACAGAGCAGATATGCTAACTTCTTCGCCTTGATTATCTGTTGTGTGTCTGTTTTGTTGTCGGCGGCGCGTGAAAGCCAAGGGTGGGACATGGCATAACTCAGGGTGAGTCCGGATGCTTTTTCGGTGAAGACAGCAATTGCCTCAAAAAGTGGGACATGTTGCGTTTGATATGGCTGTTCAGTCCACACAGCATCACAGATAGTTCTAAATTCGGTATCGGTATACGCAGGCATTGCGGCTTTGAATTCTTGAATGAGGTGCCCAAATTCGGAGTTACGAAGGTAATCGCCTTCGCGGACCTCCATATCCTTAAAACCGTTCGCTCCGAATTCCACCATGAGGTCATCAAAGCGCGCACCATTTGCTATCTCTTCAGCCCAGATATTGGTTACAATTCCGAGTTTTTCAAACATTTTGACATCCTTGTTCTGTTACGGTATGATATACAGCAAAACATTATAGCATATTTTGGGGAGTTTGATAATACCTATGGCACAAAATGGACAATTTACCGATGAACTCAGGCGCGCTGCTGCACCGATTTGGGAAGCGGACCTTAAACATCCGTTCGTCCTCGGTATGGCTGATGGGACTCTTCCGAAAGAGAAGTTTAAATTCTACCTGATTCAGGATTATCTGTTCTTACTCGACTATAGCCGCGTGTTCGCATACGGTGTTATCAAGGCACACGATGAGGCGACGATGGCGATGTTTTCGCAGCTGGTCAACGAGACGCTGAACACTGAGATGGATTTACATCGTGGATATTGCCAAAAATTTGGTATCACTGCCGCGGAGATGGAAGCAGCACCGATGGCACCGACAACACATGCATATACGCAACATGTACGCAACGTAGCGGAAACCGGCACTTTGGCGGATCTCGTCGCCGGTGTTCTGCCGTGTCAGTGGGGCTACGCCGAAATCGGCACAACCCTTGCCCAACAGGGGGGTTCGCCGGAACCGCTCTATCAGGAATGGATTGACATGTACGCCTCCCCTGAATTTCTGTCGTTAGGTGAGTGGTTACGCGGACTACTGAACAATCTCGCTGCTGAGTATAGTGCCGCCGAGAGAGAACGGATTAAAAATTACTTCTTGACGAGTAGTCGTTATGAATACCTCTTTTGGGAGATGGCTTACACACAAGAAGTCTGGAAAATTTAGCGCACTCAGCACCCAAGTCCCGACGTTGACTGCGCACAACGAAAGCCATAATCGTAGATTGTGTTTGTCGGTGAAAGCAGTAAGCGATAGGTGACGCAGATACCTTTTTCGGTGGCACTCCAACCACCACCGCGTAACGCCCTTACGGGGATCGTTTCAATGTCTGTGAAATTGGCTGTCAACCAACCAATCTCATTTGTTCCTGCGCGCGGATTCTTGCGAGGCGTGGCGAAGAAAAAATCATCGTCGTAAAGGTCAAGACACCATTCCCAAACGTTGCCAGTTATATCATACAAGCCGTAGCCGTTAGGTGAATACTTACCCACAGGGGTAGTATCTCCTACTTTTCTATCATAGTTCGCTTGGGTAGTATCGCTCGTATCACCCCACGGATGGTTCTGATTCGCAAGCCCGCCGCGTGCAGCGTATTCCCATTCCGCTTCTGTAGGGAGCCGTTTCCCCGCCCACAAAGCGTAAGCCATCGCCGCAAACCAACTGACGTAGACAACAGGGTGATTCGCTTTTCCTTCCGGATAGGTATTGCCATCCCAATGCTTTAGGTAGTCCCCGTCGTGAAACCTATCTTTAATATGCGATTTTTGCCACTGTCGGTTTTCAACAAGAAACTGCTGGTATTCAAGATTGCTCACGGGGTGTGCGTCAATATAAAAAGCGTTGACGCTGCCGATCTCAAGGTTGCCAGCGGGGATTAACACCATGTTTTTCATCAAAAACAATCCTTATAACGGAATAGCAACCTGAAATACGCTACCTTCCCCTAAAGTGCTTTCCAGCCAAATCCGTCCATTGTGGCGGAGCACGATATGTTTGGCGATTGCCAGTCCTAATCCTGTGCCTCCCATTTCGCGGGCACGCCCTTTATCCACACGATAGAACCGCTCAAATACACGCGGTTGAGATTCCATTGGGATACCAATACCTGTATCTTTTATATGCACGATAACTTCTCCCGAGGTTATATTGGCTCCTTCAAAGGCTTCACTCGTGCGGAGCTCTGCTGAAACCGTAATTGTACCGCTATCGGGTGTATATTTAATCGCGTTGTCAATCAGATTTACAAGCACCTGCATGAAAAGGTGGTGATCTACACTAACCTTAGGCAGACTTTCAGGCACCTCCCATTTTAAAACCAATTCGGATTCCTCTAATATGGGCTCAAACACGTCTAAAATCGGTTCATAAAAGGTATTGAGGTGGCACGGTGTACGTTTCAATTCAACATCACCAGACTCAAGCCGGGAGAGTTCGAGCAGATCCGAGACTAACCTTGAGAGCCGGGACGCATGATTCAGGATTTTCACGACAAACTGTTCTTGTGTCTTTGTACGTGTGGCATCTTCACTCAGTAAGGTCTCAGCGTAACCCCGGATTGTTGTGAGTGGCGTACGAAGTTCGTGCGAGACATTCGCCACAAAGTCCGCGCGAATCCGCTCTAACTGCCGTTCCTTACTCACATCGTGGATAACCACAACGTATTCTTCCGATTCGCCAGTAGCGACCGGCACAACCGTGACCTCCGCTTCCGGTTCCGTTAGATTACCGAGACGGATTTCTGCGAACGCAACTGTTTCTGTCTGCTCTGCTGTTTGTAGCAGTGTTTGTAGTTCAGGAATCCGATTGATTTCGATCAGTGCTTTTCCGATATAAGCATTCGGAAGCGACAACATAGAGATAGCCATCGGGTTGGCATAGGTAATTTCAGACGCACCGTTGACGAGGAGCACGCCTTCACCCATATCTGTCAGGATGGTTTCCAAACGCCGGTGTTCTTCAGAAATTCTATCAATCTGTTTCTGTACCCTGTCTGCCATTAGGTTGAAATTCCGGGAGAGTTGACCGAGTTCATTCTTGGAGTCGATTGGGACACGCGTGTTTATACCGCCAGCAGCAAGGGATTGCGTCATCTGCGTTAATTTCTCAATCGGTTTTGTGATGATCCTTGTAGAAAAAATGCTAAACACAATGGTGAGAATTAATCCAGCCACACTCGCAAGCAGAACCATCCGCCGGAGATTGTCGATTGCTGTATTGACGGCTTTCATCGGCAGCGCGACGCGGCAAATACCAATCCGCGTTTCCGCACCGTTGGGTGAAGTTTGCCGATATATCGGTGTCGCATAGTAACGGAATTCTGTCCGCGTTGTATCGCTGTAGCGGTCGCGAATACCGCTGCCAAATTGGAGGGCATCCTGCACCTCTGGACGTTTAAGGTGATTGTCCATTGCGCGCAGTGCCTCTCCATCCCGTTCTGTATCACCCCAGACAACACCCGCTAAGTCGATGAAGGTCACTCGAGCCTTGCCGGTCTTTCCGAGTCTATTGATAAGCGGATCTATCGCAGCGTAGGTAAACTTATCTTTAGCAGGCAGTTTTTCAATGAGGAATTCCCGGGTTAATGCCGCCTGAATTTCCAATTCGCTGGTGATCCGAGTACTCATCGAATCTTTGAGCATCGCGCCAAGATAGAGATACATCGCAAATAACATCAAAAGCACGATGCCTATGTACCTAAGCGTCAGTTGTGTACGGATGTTCATCTATCAGTTGTCCTTGGATGCTTGATATTGTCTGACTTTTACCCGTTTGAAGTCTGTTACGCGCTGCGGAGGCATGCCACAAACCTATAATGTTACACCAGTTCAGTTTAACACAATGATAGCACAATTTCGGCGTAACGCTCAAGCCAAAATTAACAAATCCCTTTTTCGCCTCTTGACATCTAAGGCAGATGCTGCTAAACTGAAAACTAACTGAATCGATGGGTTTGTAGGTGCTGCTTGCAAACCCGTACTATAAAGTAAGATTGTGATTACGCCTCACAGGAGACACGCATGAATATCCGATTTGAAGGCATTTTTACACCGACAGTAACACCCCTTGACGAAAAAGAGCGCGTTGACGAACGCGGGTTTGTCAATCAACTTAACCGACTGATTAGCAACGGTGTTCACGGTATCTACCTACTCGGAAGTTCCGGTGAATTTACGACATTAACAAATACAGAACGCGAGCGGGCAATGGACATCGCTCTCAAAGTGGTCGGCGGGCGCCTCCCCGTTATCTGTTGTGTAATGGATACAAGCACGCAACGCGTCATCCAAAACATTGAAATCGCTGAACAGTTTGGCGTTAATGCAGTCGCTGCGACACCGGGGTACTACTATCCCTCCACCGACGACGCGGATCTGATCGAATTCTATCAGACGGTCGCCGCGAGTACAGAACTCCCTGTTTTCATCTATAATATCCCGTCCACTGTTAAAACCTTCATTAAGCCCCAGATCGTTGTTGAACTCGCAGAAACCTGTGAGAATATCGTCGGCGTTAAGGACAGTACCGGCGATTGGACGAACTCCCTCAATCTCATAGCACTGCTCGGTGAGCGGTCGGATTTCTCGATCTTTCTCGGTTCGCATGTCGCACTAGGCGCAGCCCTTCTATTTGGCGCAGACGGGGGGGTTGTCTCAATCGCAAACGTCGCCCCGAAGGAATCCGTCGCACTCTACAATGCCGCGAAGGCACGGGATATTGATGAAGTCCATCGGTTACAAAAGTGGATGCTCCGGCTCAGTAAGATGTATACCTACGGACAGGGGGTCAGCGGTATGAAAACGTGTCTCGAAATTCTCGGAGTCTGCAGCGCACGCACCACGAGTCCGCTGCTACCACTCACTGATGCCGAGAAAGCGGAACTCCGGGAATTGCTAACCGAGTTGGGAGTACGTGAATGATTGAGATACAATCAATCCGCAAACCTCTTGATGCCACGATAACGGTCCCCGGTTCTAAGAGTTATACCAACCGTGCCTTATTGGTTGCTGCAATGGCACGCGGTGTTTCAACACTGACGGGTGCACTCTTTAGCGACGATACGCGTTATATGTCCGCGTCGCTGCGAAAACTCGGGGTCAAAATTGATGCTGATGAAAAACAAGCAAGGTTTGATGTCCACGGAAACGGCGGCGATATTCCGGTTTCCAGTGCGGACCTCTATATCGGGAACTCTGGCACCACTTCACGTTCATTGACCGCCTACGTTTCACTCGGACATGGAAAATTCGTCATTGATGGCGATGAACCGATGCGCCACGGTCGTCCTATCGCTGACTTACTCGACGCACTCAGGCAAATTGGAGTCTCAGCGCGCACCCAATTTGAGAATGGACATCTCCCTGTTATCGTCGAAGCAGACGGACTCGCGGGTGGAAAAACCCGACTGGATATCACTAAAAGCAGCCAGTTCTTAACAGCACTCCTCCTCATCGCCCCTTATGCAAAAAACGGCATGGAGATTGAGGTCGTCGGTAAACGCGAAATGCCTTATATTGACATCACACGATCCATCATGGCAGCGTTTGGTGTGCAGGTTATAAGCGAAGACTACAAGTTCTTTCGGATTGAAGGTGGACAACAGTATCAGCCGCGGGTCTATAACATAGAGCCGGATGCTTCTAATGCCTCTTACTTCTTTGCTGCCGCTGCACTTACCGGTGGACGTGTCACTGTCCAACACCTAAATTTAGATTCCGCACAAGGGGATCTCCAGTTTTTACATATCTTAGAACAGATGGGCTGTCAGACCACCGTTGCTAACACAGGGATTACCGTTACCGGACCGCGCCACCTAAAAGGGATTGATGTTGATATGCGGACGATTTCGGATACCGCCTTGACCCTCGCAGCGATCGCGCCCTTCGCCGATAGTAAAGTAACCATCCGAAACATTGAGCATACGCGTTGGCAGGAGACTGATCGGATTCATGCGATGGTAACAGAACTCCGAAAATTAGGGGTGCCAGTCGTTGAACACCAAGATGGACTCGAAATCTCACCGGCACCGATTACCCCTGCAGCAATTGATACCTATGAAGACCACCGCGTGGCGATGGCTTTTTCGCTCGTCGGTTTAAAGGCGAATGGGATTCGGATTAACGATCCAGAGTGTGTCAGCAAAACGTTCCCTAATTATTTTCAGGTATTTGAACAACTATATCTGTGAATTGTGGAGGAGAGAATTGCATGCGCTTTTTTGGCATAGCCATTTTGAGCGGAATGCTCTGCCTATTTTACCCGCAAGTAGTGCGCGCTGCCGAGATTAGAGTTGTTGACAATAGCATCTTCGTCAAAACAGATGCCTATGAAGTCCAGTTTATAGATGGCGTTATCACCCAACTTTCCAACAAACTGACACAGGAAGTCTATACATTGCCGCTCGGCGGCGGCAATAGACCTACAGGCATTAGCGGACGTAGCGGATTGCTAACGAAAAACGGCGAATCTTTCTGGACAGACCGAGCGACGGTAAAAAAAATAAAAAAAATCGCTCCGCTGAAAGCAGAAATTGTATGTGAGCACGGACAAAACGAGATTCGCCTGTTCATAGCTGTCGATGAAAGCACGAACGATCTCCTAATTGAACAAGAAGGGACCTCTGACGCAACTGGGGTCTATGGAATTCAGTGGGGCTGTGGAAATCTGAATACGAAGAATCTGGATCTTATCCTCCCAGCGCAAGGTGGACAAGTCATTGATGCAGCGTCTCCAACAACCTCTGGGAGTTTCGACTATCCTGAACATTGGGAGGCGCAACTCGCGATTATTCAGGCGGAACGGGGCGGTTTTTATGTTCGCGGGACGGATGAGACTTTTCAGTTTAAAGCACTCCATTACGAAAAAGATATAGAGAGTTTCGCACTCAATTTTGAAACCCAAAATCAAGCACCTTTCAACGCACTTACATCCGCGAAATCTGTTACATGGCGGCTGAATACTTATGCTGGTGATTGGCGGGTGCCTGCCCGACAGTATCGGGACTGGATGGAACAGACCTTCAATCCGAGAAAATTGACAGAGGTGCCTGCATGGGTTTCCGAGATCGGTTTGGTTGTTATCTATCACGGTCAGGAAATTGCTTTATTAGAGCACTTAGCAGCGCAGATAGATCCGACAAGGACATTGCTGTATTTGACGCAGTGGCGAAAAGACGACTACGATACAAATTATCCGGATTATACAGCATCCGAAGGTTTTGGCGATTTCCTTGATGCTGCGCGTCAACACGGATTTCGGGTGATGCTCCACACAAATTTCCCCGGTGTCGCCCCGTACCATCCGCGCTACGCGCAACTCCAGAAATATCAATTTCGGGACCGATGGAGTGGCAACCCAATCGGTTGGTTTTGGGATCGGATTGAAGAACCCGGGCGACACGCCTTTATTAATCCCGCGAGTTCTGAATTTAGAAAAATCCTCGTCCACCAATTAACAGATGTATCGCAGGAATATCAGGTTGATGCTTTTCATCTCGATGTCAGCCTTATCGCTAAAAACGACGCAAACGGTTTGATAGAAGGATTGAATTCGGCACAAGGGAACGTCCAACTACACACGGACTTGACGGAAGCCATGCCGCAGGTCGTTTTCGGCGGTGAAGGACTTCATGAGGTAACCTTCTGCCGTGAAAGTTTCGCACAACGCCTGATATACTCGCTGGATATTAAACCGCACCCTATCAGCACATTCCTGTTTTCTCCCTATACTTTACGCTACGGTCATCTCGGATTACCAAACCCAGATATTGGTCCCAAACTTTATCAACAATATCTGCATTTGTATGAAAATTGGGGCGTTTTGCCAACACTTCGTCTCTGGTCAGTAGAACAGTTAGCCGAAGATCAGCACGGAACACAGCAGTTACTCTCGCTCGCCAGGGCTTGGCAAAAATTCGGTTTCAAACCTGATTTTGAAACGGATTTCGGAACAGGAACGCTTTTTCAATATATAGGAAAAGGCGGTGAAGTCGCAACACTTCAAAAAACGGACGGGCGGGTTACCTTCGTTCTGCCGGAGAACCGCATCGGGTATGAAAGAGTCTTTGGGGTGACACAGGTGGAAACCGAGCGAAGCCTTCCGCATTGGCACGCTTACAATCAGACAACGCTCCTCGGATTAAATCCTAAAAAACCTTATTTCTTGAGTGATGCCCCCCGCGATTTTTCAAAAGCGCATATTAACGCCTTACCAGAAGGTGTTTCTCTAACAGCATCGCGTGTGACCGAAAATGCTGCCCTCTTTCGTCTTGAAAGAACGAATACGTCTCACGAAATCGATGTCCTGTCTCAGTTTCATCTTGTGAGAACGGGTATTGTCCTAAATGGAGAAGAGTTGCCTCGGCAAAGAGGGGCTACCTTCCAACTGGTTGAGACTTCTATATCAGGAATTCATAAGACTGCGATTGATGCACATCCACCGTATCAAGGTATCAGCGGGAACGCATTCGGAGAATGGACACTCTCATTACCGGATAGTCCCAAGGTCCATTTAGAATTTGCTATCGGATTGCGGGACGGCTCTGCAGGTTCTGATGGCGTAACGTTCATTATTACTGTACAAGGTGAGGAGATTTTTCACCAACATTATAACGAACAGCAGTGGGAACATTTCAGTCTTGATTTGACATCCTATCGGAACCAACAGATTAGACTCCGATTGACGACAACACCCGGTCCCAATGGAAATGGCGCGTGGGATTGGGCGGTATGGGGAAACCCTAAAATTGTATCTCAACCCACAGATTCGAGGGCAGAAGTAGGGTTTTTCCTGCCTAATGAACCGGTAAAGAGTTTTCCTGATACGGTGAAACATCAAGGGGACGGACTGTATTCTTTGGAAACCGAACTACCCGCACAGATACGCTTTTTCTTCAATACGCCGCAACAGGTGGGAGATGCCTATAATCTAAGAGATGCGCAATGCGTCGCAGGACTCCAGTATGATGGTGTATTCCGACTCGGAAGCGTTTGGGATTCAGGGCAACGAACGGCATTAACTGCCAATGGTGTGAGTAAAGAGACGATTTCAGCACATCCACCCCCTAATGGGCAGACTGTCCTACAGTTCTTGTTGTCCTTACCGCATGCCCAAGCGTTGACCTTCTCCTTTTCGATGGGGTTGCCTGATAGAAGTTGTAGTCTTGATGGACTGTTCTTTAAAGTGTTTCTCAACGGTGAAATGCGATATGAACACTTCGCATTCAACACACCAGGTTGGGTCAACGCAGAAATCTCTCTATCTGAATTCGCGGGTGAAACCGTATTGTTAGAATTGGTAACCGATTCCATTGAAAGCGCAACCTGTGACTGGGCGCATTGGGCGGATCTGTTTATCACCGCTAAAGAAAATTTGTAATTTTTGTTTTTTTCTATTATACTATTTTAACCAGCTTTAAGTGGCACTATCCCGAATTGGAGATCCTCTCCATCTCTGCCATCATCCCACCATGACAGGGGGATAAAGAACTGGACACAGGAGACCCTAATGAGTTTGGACATGTACTATTTTGAAAAGAATAAGGAATTTGTCACTAAAATGGCTTCTGGCATGGAAGATGCGATCAAAGAAGCAGGTTTTGATTTTACTGACTGTTCTGACGACTTCTTAAAGGAGGTAGCGGATGGTGCTGCGAATTCTTTCGCCAGAGCTCTGTTCGAGTACTTGAAGATCAGGCGAAATCTCCAAAAAGATTAGCTCCGAACTACCTGTACCGATCACTTTCCAGCAGCATTCCTGACGTTAGTTTAATAACTGGAAATCAAGGTTTATTGAATTTTTGAGAGGCAATTGTTATGGATGAACCCAAACCTGAAAGGTCTGAAGACGTTCAACGTGTGTTAGACACTTATAATAATCTTAAAGAAAAAGTAGTTGACAGAGAACTTGAAAAACTTGAATCGCGTCTCGAAGATCGAATTAAGGAAGTTAAAATCGACATCAATGACAGGATCACACGACTGGAAACGCGCTTGCAGTGGAGTATGGGGATAGCTGTTGCTATCGCGGCTATTATTATTCCATTAATTGTTAAGTTTTTGTCATCCTAAAGGTTCCGACCCTATAGCAGCAAGGTTAATGCACAGGTTTGGATTTGGGCATAAGTTAGAAAAAAACATATTTATGTCCAACATGAGCGTCTTTGCATAGCATGCCGCTGGAATGCATTTACCATTGTCTCGCGTCTCTATTCTCACTGCGTCCCACAGATAGACTGTGGTGGTTGCTCCAGCGGAGCAATATGTCTATAGCAGCAAATCATAGCACCCCTGCACTCCAGCGGAGTGCTATGTCTGAAAATTATCCAAACTTTAGTAGTCCTATAAGGACAATATTTTTATAGAAATGTAGGGGCACAATTATGGAATTAACCACCACCGAAGCGAAAAAACGCCACGCCTTCAACTATATTGAATACTTTGAGGCACAACTTTATTATGAATGCGTCGCGTGCTCAACGATTGTGGAACCTGAGATGGGGTACTGTCCAGAATGCGTTGAAGAGCTAGATCCAAATAACAGACAACAACTATTTTGCTATGAATGCTGTCAACCAATCATCCACAAAAGCGACTATTTCATAAACGAAAACACTTTGTCTTACATTATCCCGTTAATTATTTAGCATGCCAATGTCAAGAAAACCTATGGATACCATTCAGAAAAATTCCGAATCCTTCCACATTTGATCCTACTACCGGGGTAGTACTGCTCACATTAGAGAATAGAAAGATCTGGACTATTTGTTGTGCCGAACCTTCTCAATACAGCAATAACGAAGATATTTACTTTATTAATTGCCAACAACGAGAACACGACCTATTCCTGAAACCCTACATAAGATTCAATATCGGGAAAACAAAATTGTCCACATCAGAACGCGATGAGTTTACTGATAGATACTATGGAATGTGCAGAGATGTAATATCGTTAGGTATCAAACTCGGCATTTTAAGAGAATTAATCCGTGATGAAAAACTTGGTAAGCGGATGTGGGTTCAGTTAGAAAATCGGATACAAGAGATATTAGACTTTTCTGGAATATACTTTGCAAATGAGTTATTATCCAGTCTATTGGAAAATTGTTTTGCCAGATTGCGGAGACTTTTTAATCCATCTCCTAAACATATAGAGAATACTGTTGAACAATACAAAAATGACTTTCTCAAGACCTCTTACCCCAAAACACATAAATCCGAACGGAAAAAATATGGAATAAAAAAATTAGGTGGTGATCTCATAAAACTAACGAACAAACAGATATTACACGACGATATTGGTTTTAACAAAGATGTTTCCGTTAAAGACTGTCAATCTCTATTTGATTTCTACGACGACACAGTTTTGAAGACTATAGATACGCTCAACAAAATGCAGCGATTCGATCTGACCTTTAACTATAGGGATTCTTTAAGTCCTTTAGGTTTAGATAACACTGGCGGGCACATATTACATAATTATCTAAAAATATCAGATAACGCCCTAACTTCACATAAACAAAAACAAGCACTTGAGCTGCTACGTTTTGACAACTATATTGACAAAGGTGAATTACTTCCTGATGAACGTAAAATCTGTGAAAGAAAGAGAGATATCTATGAACAGAACCTCGGATCCTTCTTTGACCACTGGATTGTCTGGGATCACCAGACACCTTTAAATATAATCGCTCCGGACAGTCAATATATCGAGATGCTCTATGGCTTCAAGAGTATGCGGCTAACAGAAACCCATGATGGCGATTATATTATTTACATTAAAACCCCAGGTATTGCCTTGTGCCCTAATTACCGTATAGCATGCTTTGATAATGACCAAAATTTCGCAAGACAGGTATTTAGAGAAATTGATAAGCAAAGATATGAACAAGAAACTGCGGATTTAAGCAACTTCACATACGACCCCTCGCTAACTATACTATAACCGACGACGGTGCAAGTGGCATTAGATTTAGTGCTTGCAGTGTGAAAGGTGAAATTCGGATGCGTCTTGTCCGTTAGGATACACCTATCGCACCGCTGGCACCTAAAAATCAAGCACCTCATCAATCTCCGCCATAATCCGCAGTGTCTCCGCAATGGCAACCAAAATCCCACAATACTGACGCACCTCCGCGTGGCTTAAGGGCGTATTTTTTTTATCCTTCAGCCATTTTTCACACACCTGATACGCCCCAATCTTATACTTCCACACCGCCTCAGGTATATCCGTGAAATGCTGCGTTGGGTTAATCCAGATGTGTCCATCTACATAGCGGACCCGTGAGGCAACTGCGTCGCCTTCACCTTCAAACCGATGACGAGGCGGACTTTGCATGCGCTTTAACAGATGCCAATCAATCAATTCCTGTCCTGATGCTGCGAGTTTGCGGAAGTATTCAATGTCTTGTGGTAAAGGGATGCGTGGGAAGTCGTACCTCAGGAATTCGTAATACCGTTCACGATAGGTAGGACTATACAAAATCGCATAGATGTAACCAAGAATTTCTTCGGGTGAAACGCCTTTGGGTAGATTAAACGGTGCTGTTTGCGGTAAGTCCAACGTCTTCGAGAAAGCGGTGAGAAAAGCAGGTTTAAAATTGAGCGAACGTTCGGTGGCGAGTTCCAACTCATCTGAATTTGGATATAGGTAAAGTGGAAATACGTGTCCGGATTCGCTTGTTCTGTTTGAAATATAACACTTTTCTGTGATTTTGTCGGTTATTAAAGCGTGTTGCCACACAGGACTCTTGACGACGCGACAGACGCAGAGAGCAAGATTTTCAGCACTGAATAGATGACGCATAATATCCTGACGCGCCTCCCTATGAAACCCAGCTGACTGTCCCGTGTAATAAGTCCAGCGCGCGTCAAACGGGCGGTAGTGAATCGGTTGGACATGTTGTGTAGCATCTGGATGGTTACGAAGGTCGGTTTGGGCAAAGTGAATTCGCCAATCTCGACTATCTCTTGGCAACCTGTACCTTTCTCGTGCCTCGTCTACAGAAAGCGAAACAAAATCGGCTACCGTTTCGCGAACGTCTTCAGAGTTCCGATGAATTGTCAATCTATCCCGTCCGGTGATAATCGCAACTTGACCCACTTGAAAAATATCAGCATGTTTCCATCCCGTTTCATATTCTGTATTATGTTCAATTGCTTGTGGCACAAAAAGGTAGTACGGTGAGGTCGGTTGTAGTTCGGTCCACTCTGTGGATTGGACATCAGTTTCCGAAAGGAGGTTGTATCTTTCTTCTCGGGATCCCCACATATCAGCGTAATCTACCTTTGCTGGTGCAGGATTGTCGTGTTGCTTTACGCATAATAGAACAGAGACCCCTTGTATGATGTCAAAAACATTTTCATCTTTCTTTCCATCTGGAACGGTTTCCCTCCTTCTACTACTGCCATGCAAATTAAGTAGATAAACGGCATTGAAATTGTCCAACAAACTCTTTCGCATTCCGCGAAAGATGGGACCGTCAAGGAAGCTGTTATTGACGATGTAACCAATAATACCTTCGCCATTTTTATTGATGCGCCACTGTGCCCACCGAATAAATTTTACATAATCTGCTTGAAGTGCTTTTAAATTCTTCTCACCGATCGGTTGCTTATCTATCTCTTTATAATCTTCAATCAATTTTCCTATAAAGGTTAACTCTCCGTCGCTGTCGAGGCTTGGATTGGCGGAGTCACGAGGATAGGGCGGATTGCCGAGAATAACAAGCAGCGGCTCGTCCCGTTTCACCGAAACCGCTGCATTCGCCTCATCAGAGATGAAATCTGCAAAAGGCAACCGTTGTGTCCTTTCCACAGGTTCTTCTAACGTATTGGTGAGATAGATGCGGAGGCGTTCGGTCGCTTGCCACCCTTGTGCTTGTAAAAAGAGACTCAACTTCAGGTGTGCAATCGTATAGGGGGCAACCAACAGTTCAAACCCGAAAAGCCGTTTGACTAACTGCGTGTTAATATATTGGTTCCAGTCTCCCGTGCCGTAATGGGTAGTGACATATTTGTGGATGTGGTCAAGCACTGCCAAGAGGAAGCCACCGGTACCTGTCGCTGGATCAAGAATGAGCGTGTTATTGTCAGCTAGCCCGTCGGGTCTGTTTAGTTCTGTCTTGAGCAGACTGTCAACAGATCGGACGATGTAGGAGATAACTTGTGGCGGTGTATAATAGACTCCTCGGTCAACACGCCGCTGTGGGTCATATTCTGCAAGAAACGTCTCGTAGAAATGGATGACTGGATCTTCAAAATGGGTTTGGACGGTAAAGGCCGTGCGGAGCATTTCTGTGGAGACATTTCGGAGAAGGCTCACGATCTCGTCCAAAATATAGGTGACGTTCGCCTCAAGATTCGGGGAGGCTATCTGATAAAAAAGTTGGCGCAGGAATGGGTTGGAGCGTGGCAGGGCATTGGTTGCCGTTTCGCGTGAGAAATTTGTTGCGTTTTGGAAACTCATATTTTATTTACCAATCAACCTTGTGTAAGTTCTGGGATTATTTGGGGAACATACTGGTATGATATACTTCCTAAGATTTGAAGGCAAGATTTTTTTATAACCAGGGACTTTCTAATCTCGTAAATCCTTTAATCCTGCAAATCCTGATTCTGACAAAATATTTACACACGCTAATCAAACCTAAATCCTGTCCGGAATTCACCCAAAACGGCAATGCCGCCACCGTAAAACAGCACCGCCAACGGAATCAATACCCAAACCGACAAAATTCCCTTCAACAGTACTAAACCGATGCCCATTACAGCAGACAGAAAGACCGTTTTCAAAAGCGTCGGTAGTATCGGAAAGGTTTCCCGGAATTTGACGATATTTCTTGAGATATAGCCAATCCCAACGATAAGGACATACGCTTCGCTGATGACCATCGCGATCGCCGCACCGACATGGCTGAAACGCGGGATCAGATATAGATTCAGACAGATGTTCAAGAATGCTGTCGTCCCCATGAGTACTGAGAAAGCACGCCGTTTATCTGTCGCTCGTAATACCGCCAGCACTGCCGTCGTTACAAAGAGAAGTCCACCCGCCCAACTGAGCCATTGAAGTGCCGTTGCGATTTTACCGATTTCAGCCGATGTGTACGTCGAAAATAAGACCCGCGTAATTTCAGGAGATAGTGTTGAAAGCCCAACAGCGAACGGAAAACCGCACACCACCATCCATCGCAGACTGAACGTGTATGCACTTGGAAATCTACCCTTTTCTCGCTCCCAAGCACGAGATAGCACTGGAAACATCGCACCCATCATGAACGCGCCCGGTAGAATCGTGAAGGCGTTGACAATTGTATATGCCAAACCATACCACGTATTGGCATCTAAGCCTTCTGAACTGAGTTTTGGCAGCATAATCGCATCTATACGAAAATAGAGCAGATTGAGCAGATTACCGACCGCAAAGGGGAGTGCCTGCTGCATCAGCACCCTCACAATCTCCCGACTCGGTTGAAAGCGGAGTTGCGTAAAACGGAGTCCGGTGAACCCAACACTCAAGATCAGGTTAATACAACCCGCTGCTAACATAACTTGACAAACAGTCACCAGTCCATATCCAAATAGGATCGCACCACCACTGATTAAGAGAAACGTACCACGCTCGGCAATCACGGTGAATGCCTCATATTTCATCTCCTCGTGTGCGCGGAAGACGCAACGGTACAACTGCGCAATGGAATTGGTGATCTCTGCCAATCCCAAGAAAACTATCATCTCTACGATTATCGGCGTATAGAAGAAGATACCGCTGATAAGCATGATCACATAAGCGAAGATCGACAGAATCCCGCGAACGATAAGCGCGTTACCAAGGTAATGCCGGGTGTGCTGCAGATGTAGTGTCATTTCCCGGATGAGTGGGTTTTGTATACCGAATTCTGTCAGAATCGCAATCAGGTTCGTGAGCGCGATTGCAACAAAATAGCCACCTAACTCAGTTTCAGTGAAATAACGTGGCATCAGCCAGACTGTTATCACAAGTGAGCCGAGGCGGCCGATAAGGTGCGCGCTAAAGAGACTGGACGTGTTTTTAAAGATACGGTTCATCTGCGCTAAAGCTTAGAGAGTTGTTCAAGAATCAGTGCTCGATCCGGACGGTCGGAATTCCTCTCACCGATATAGAGCCATTTCAGGGTACCCTCTTTATCGATTAAGAACGTCGCAGGTAGGTACATATCCCGGCGGTGGAAGTGATAAGGTTTAACGATGCCGTAAGCCTTATGGACAGAGGAACCCGGATCCGCAAGCAACGGGAGGTCCATTCTGTCGGTGTCCTTAAATTTCGCTATGACTGAGAGCGGTTCCGGTTTAATCGTTACAACGACGGTATCGTATTTTTCGTCGAATAGTTTTCGGTCGGTCGCAAACTGCGCCGTATAGTTGGCACAGACCGGTCAGTAAGTCTGAAGCAGCAGACTAACGAGCACATTCTTTTTTTCTTTATAGTCTGAGAGCCTAAACTGTGTTTTTCCATCTGCTTCAGTGAGGTTAAAATCCGGTGCAGGTGAGCCGATAGATAAAGGCGTGTTCCGCTTGAGTTTGGCGAGTTCTGCTGTCAAATCCTCTATTGTCAGGCTTTCGGTGTCATCGGTATAGTCCCACCGTACATAGCCCGATTTATCAATGATAGTTACGCCCTTTTTTTCGTTCTTCGGAACTTCTTGCCACACAATTATTGTGTCGTATTTTGCGATGAGTTCTTTGGCGACACTCTCGACTGTTGACTTCCAGTTAGCATCGGTATAAGACAGGATGATTAGATTCCTTTTTCCGTGAAAGTTTTCAGTGTATTCAATAGCTTCGCCGAATTCGGAACCGAACACACGTTCACCGACTTCTAAGGCGTGTGCAGCGACAGTAACACCTATTAAGATCAATGAAATGAGTAAACATCTACAGAAACGAGAAAATAGCATCAGATATTTCCTTAAGAAGTATTTTGGGTCAATAGAGTCCAACCCTAACGTAGTTCGGCACTAAGGTCCAGTAGTCATCAATATCACCGTTGTATAGCCGTTGCGCCCCGAGGTGAGCAATAGTAGCACCGCGTGGGACGTTGAAGATAGCATCGGCAAAATGGACACGCTTACCGAGTGCTTCACGAACTGCATCTCCGTAGGTTAACAATCCGTCACCAACGAAGTTAATAGTGTGCTCCGGAGATGTATGCGTATCAAGACGATCAAGGAAAGCATCAAGGGATAGGCAGAGATCCTCACTGAGGCGTTGCCATTCCGTGCTGCCTTCAAAGATAGCACCGTAAACTTCACTCCGTCGCGCATCGAGAAGTGGGCAGATAATACCGTTTGTTGATCGGAGGTTATAGGCAACAGCCTCCAAAGTTGAAACACCGATAATCGGTTTATTGAGGGCATAGCAAAGGGATTTAATCGTCGCAACGCCGATACGGATACCCGTAAACGAACCGGGCCCGATACCGACTGCACATCCGTCTAAATCGTCTGCTGCAATATCGCTCCACTTCAGGACGGTGTCGATCGCGGGCATGAGTCTCGAGGAGTGTGCTTGCACAATATTGAGGGTATGTTCCGCGGCTAAGTTATCGCCATCTATTAAGGCGACGCTGCCAATCGGCGTTGAGGTGTCAATACCTAAGATTTTCATTCAAAGTCAACCAGTAATTCTGAGCCAGAGTCGTTTTTCAGCCTTGCCCACGTAGTAGCCAGCTTACCGGACGCTGCCACATCAAGCGTATTTGGGAGCAACTTTTTAATCTCCGCCTGACTGAGAACGGAGGCGTAGATTCGTGAGTCTTCAATGTGAGCGTCGAGATCACCGGGACCGCCCCCTAAACCACCGTGCCGCTTACCCCAAATTGCCTCGGCATCTTTGTTATCGAAGGTCACGAATTGACCAAATGTATAGTCTCCGATTTCGTCACCGTTACGATATATCCTCACACGCGCCGTGCCGCCATCATCTTCGTACGAGATCGCCATCATAATCAGTTCTCCCGCTTTCTTCTCCTCGAATCCAGGGTCTGGATCTTGGGTTCGGTGAAACCAACCACTTCCCGCCATCCAACGACGGTTTTGACGTTCTCCAAAGACAATCGCGTCAAATGTCGGATCGGAGAGGCGATCAATGGTTAATATTGAACCTTTCTGTACATCAAGGTCATCCATAATAGCCCACGATACCAACGTCTTTTCTCCGATATCCGGCCCATCGTATCCACTGGCGATTGCCCATTTACCAAGGTCAACATTTAATTGTCCATCCTTGATTTCAGCATCCATAAGTGTAATGTCGGCAAAGTTACCCGTAAGATCCTCAAGTTCGACACCTGCTTCAAATGTCCAGTGCCCAACAAGCGTTTCTTCCTTTTCTCCCTGCCCCAGCACTGGTATTGATAAACTGAGCAGAAACAGGACAGAGCATACCCAGGTGCCATAGCGTTCCAGGTACTTCATGGTTATCTCCTCCATTGTTACATTGTTAATGTTAATTTGGGTTGAGATTTTCCAGAAACCGCTGAAAGAAATTCAAGTGTAGTGTTTACGACCGACTCTTGTGCTGGACCACCACGGACTTGAAAACAGAGATCCGCTAATCATACATTCAAACTCAGTATATCACATCCAGCAAAAAAAGTCATATTTTTTGGAATTTCCGCTTTGTGTCGGGGTAATGTGGGTATCGTCCTAATTTCTTAATTCAGACGAGAAAGTAGTTTGTGGAGGTGTTGTATATTTTGCTCGACTGCCGCAGTGTCCGGTGTTTCCCCGGCAAGTTGAAGATAAGTCTCAAAAGCAGTGATACTCTCGCCATACGCATGATTCTTGTAATATAAATAACCGAGTGTACGGTAATCACCCGTAACCTTGGGCAGCAACCATGTGATGCGTTCAGCCGCGGTGAGGGCTTTATCGTACTGCTCAAGGAGTGTATAGGCACGGGTCAGATTCCGCAAGATACGTGCTAAAATTTCCTTATTTGTCGCTTCCGCTAACATATTCCGTTCTAAGGGGACATCTTCACCGAAGTTCGCTTGGAGTCTTTCGCGGAGGCTATCATCATCCATGAACATCCCATTTTCAAACACGTCAAGCAGAATGTCTAAATGTTCACGTCGGTATTTAACAAGGAAATGACTGGGGAAATTTACACCAACAAGGGGGAGGCCAGCACGCCTGCCGACTTCAATGTAGACAACGCCTAACGTAATTGGGATACCAGTCTTTTTTTCCAGCACAACGTTAAGGAAATTATTCCCTAAAGCGTAGTAGTTATCAATATTTCCAGTGAACCCTTTTTCTTCAAAGAGATAGCGATTAAGTTCAGCAATATGCTGTTCCGGCAGCGGTGTGCCTCGGATCCGTTCCCGAACGGTGTCTGCCATTTTATCCAATTGGTAGAGGCATGCTTCAATGTCAAGCTCAGGGTACTCGCTTTGAGCGATAAGAAGCGCACCTGTCGCAAGCTGCATTTCGTCATTATCAAGATTCGCGAAGGAGAAAAATGGATCGCTTTTCGTGTTTTTCGTCATTTTTCTAAAAAAGGGAAAATTTCCTTGCATTTCTTGGAAATCTATAGTATAATTAAATAATCGTGAATGTGGGGGATTAGCTCAGCTGGGAGAGCGCTTGCATGGCATGCAAGAGGTCACCAGTTCAAGTCTGGTATCCTCCACTTTTTTTATTTTCTCTGCTGCTGTGTTTCATCCGTTTTCTTGCTGGTTGGCGACTTCGTTATTCTGCGTGGGACACCATTATCCAAGACACCGAACAGCGTCAAGTGGAGTTGCGCTTGCGTCGGCAAGGTCTGAAGCAATTCTTCCTCGATCTTCTCAATCTGTACCTGTGCTTCTTTGCGTTTTGCCCGAAATTCGTCCAGGGTTTCTTGAATCTTCGCATCCTCAACAAGCGAATCTTTCGCGAACCGATTTAAGGTTTTCAAGTCTTTGACTGCCTGAATCTCTTTTTGGCGTTTCAACTCCCATAATGCTTCAAGTTGGGTTTGATGTGCTGCTGTTACGCCCAGGTCCGCCCAAGTTCTTGCCTGTTCATTTTTATCCTCACTCTTTTGTGCCCACCCGATAACACCGCAAAGCGCAACACATATAAGGATACCTATGGTTCGATTTAGCCAGATGAGTGAATGTCGCTTCCGTATCTGTTTACCGTTTTGCATGATTTTCCTCCAGCTTTAATATGGAACGTGCTGCAAATCTGCCTCTACCATAATAACACGGCAGATAGAGGATGTCAAGGCAAAACCCCAAAACCGAGAGATGTTTCGCTTGATTTTCCGAAACTTTTCTAACCGGTTTTTGAACGCCGCATTATCATAGAAAACTGTCCCACTGACCGCTGACTGCTAAAATAAAAACAATTCCCTTGACAAAAAACACCTTATCTATTAGAATTACTTATAATATTATGCCTCAAACGGCTTGGACACTACACGGAGAGGCTCTCGAATGCAAGGAAGGACTGAATGCTCTATAAAGGGTTAGAATTGGATCGGTTTCAGGAGGAAGCGATCGCGGCAATTAATCGGGATACCTCGGTGATTGTCACCGCTCCTACGGGTGCCGGCAAAACTGTTATCGCAGAGTACGCCGTCGAAAAGTGCCTGCAGACAAACAGCCGCGTTATCTATACCGCACCGATCAAAGCCCTCAGTAATCAGAAATATCGCGACTTTCATGCTGAATACGGCGACAAAATTGGCATTGTTACAGGCGATGTAGTACTAAACCCCTATGCCCAAGTACTATTGATGACGACTGAGATTTTCCGAAATACCATCTTTGATGACATTGAGCGATTACAGGATGTCTCTTACGTCATCTTTGACGAAATCCACTATATTAACGATATTGAGCGCGGCACCGTTTGGGAAGAAAGCCTCATCTTCGCCCCCCAGCATATTAAATTCGTCTGCCTGAGTGCCACGATTCCCAACATCAACCCCTTCGCAGAGTGGATGCAGAGCGTCCGAGATATTGACATTGAGGTCGTCGAAGAATTAGAACGGCCCGTCCCTTTGGAGCATCACCTCTATTTTAAAGATTACGGGATTGGCGGTATAAAGCATATCACCGCCCTTCGTAACAGAGCAAAGAGCGAGGCACGTAAACGAAAATCCGATCCATCTAAGAATAAACGTGTAAAGGCACTTCCCGCTGATTTCACGGAAACACGGCTCGTTCCATATCTCCAGCGTGAGAAGCAGCTACCCTGCCTCTATTTCTGTTTTAGCCGAAAGGGGTGTGAAGAAAACGCATCTTCATTGGTATTCGGTGCGCAGCTGCAGCTGCTCAATAAAAAACAGAAAACAGAGATTCTCAGGCAATTTGACGAACTTTGTGTCCAGTTTGACATCGTTGAGGAAAAGAAAATTACGGAGTTTCGTAGACTCGTCAGCTGTGGGATCGCCTATCATCATGCCGGTATGTTGCCGACGCTTAAAGAGGTCGTAGAAAGGTTATTTACTTCTGGATTAATTCAGCTCCTCTTTACCACTGAAACCTTTGCTGTCGGTATTAATATGCCCGCCTGCACTGTCGTCTTTGATAGTCTTGAAAAATTTGACGGTATCGGATTCCGCTATCTCCAAGCACGGGAGTATCACCAGATGTCCGGACGTGCCGGCAGACGCGGGATTGACACTATCGGCTACGTTTACGCCCAAATTGTACCCACTTATGCCGATTCAGGTGAAATTCGAGCCGTCGTCGCTGATAAGATAGAACCCATAGAGAGTCAGTTTAATCTCTCCTACTCCAGTATCCTTAATCTTTATCAAAAATATGGCGACGATATATACGATGTTTACACGATGAGTTTGAGCAATCATCAAAACCACGTACGCGTGGCGAAACTCAACAAACAGATTGAGGAGAAAACAAAGAAACTTCAGACACTACCGGAGCCCGAATGCATCCACGACGGTATTGATGGCAGCGAGCAAATTCAGAAGCATTATCGCCACAAGCGGAGCATCGAACAAAAGATTCGGCGTTTGCATGTAGAGAGAGAGCAGGTCAAATCGCAAACCCGGAAGAAGAAGCAGGAAAAAGAACGTGTTAAAAGATTGAACGCTGTTCAGAAAAAAATTATTCTGCTTCAAAGGGAGGCCGAGCAGAGCCTTTGTGAGGGATGTCAGCACTTGCAAACATGTACAAACAGATATAAAGCGATCCGCAGAGAAGAACAGCGACTTCAGAAACTTAAAAAGAGAACGACTTATATTGAGAATGATCCCAGGCAGCAGATAGCCGCGCGTCTCAAGGTCCTTGAAGAATTGGGGTATACCGAAGCGCAGACACTTCTGCCTCGCGGGAGTACCGCCGCACATCTCTACGGATATGAAGTCCAATTGACCCAATTGCTGTTTGGCGGTTTCTTTGAAAGGCTTACGGAAGACGAAATTAACTGCCTCATGATCGCAATTGTCACTGAACCGCGTAAGGACGTTTACTTTAAGCCGCTCAACGATGAACGCTTATTGGAGATACTGTATGCTGTCAATTCTGAAATCGCATTTATTCAGTATTTAGAGAGCAAACATAAGGTGACAGAAATTACGCCGATGTTGGAGCTTCGACTTTGTACTGCAATGCTCGCGTGGAGCAGCGGGTGTGAATTTGATCAATTAGAAAAATATGCCCATTTGGATGCCGGCGATTTCGTTCGAACCTTCCGACTCGTTATTGATCAGCTCCGTCAGATTCGCCGCATCATGGCTGGACATACCGCTCTCGTTGATAAACTCAGCCGATGCATCGGAAAAATTAACAGAGACGTTATTGATGCCGAGCGACAGTTACGAATCGGTCAGGAAAATCTCGATGAAATGACACCAGAAGATGTTGTTAACGGCGATGCGTCGCCGTCTGCCACGCAGGAAAACCCTGATAATGCCGAAGCGAAAGATGCAATACGACTTTCCTCGTAAGTTTGCTGTCAGATGACAATGCTTTAAAAACAGAACTTCCGCAAATACCTTATAGCAAGGTTTCCAATCCCTATGACCGAGACTGACAACTGATAACTGAGTACTGAGTACTTTAAAGAAAATACTTGTAGTGCAAGGTAATCTATATTACAATAGTAGGATAACATACTATAGATGCCGGATATGTAGACATACGAACTACCGCACAATGTGTGGAGATGCCGGCAACCTGATAACAATAAAGGAGAATCACATGGCAAATCAAGACTTCAATTTGGCTGGTGCGCTTAAAGTGAGATCGGCTGAGAAAGAAGATGCAGCAAATTTACAATCGTATTGCTTCCCTGAAAAAACCAAGACGCAGGTTACGAAAGACTTGGATGCCGACTTGGCGGAAGACAGTCAAACACACCGACTGGTCGCAGAGGTCGGCGGCTACCCGATCGGACAAATTTCCATAACGCGGGATGCCGTTGACCCTGAAGTCGCAGGAGTCGGAGACCTTGCTGTGTCTGCGCCTTTTCGACCGTTAGGGGTAGCTGACCACCTGATGAACGCTGCTGAGGCCACAGCAGCAGAAGATGGCGTGAAAACACTCGAAATTGAACTGCCCGCTTCCGAGGCACCTGTCATACAGAGATATAAGGATTGGGGGTTCACTGAAAAACCGCTTGTTGTCCTCCAGAAGTCACTTGACTCGGCACCAGAAGATGATGAAGAAACAGCCGAAGATGGAGCCGAAAACGAAGCTGTTGACGCAGCGGGCGAGCAGCAAGAACTGCTTGATTCTTAAGAATTACGGTTTAGGCATGCTGCTCTTTTGTAGCATAGGAAACCGTTGGTCTCCTGTGCCAAAACCCCCAGCCGGAATTGTCGGATAGTTGCCTCTATGAACTTTGAATCCAGTGCAGCTTGAACTGTGTTGAGGATGCAAGTGGCTCTCACGCTGACCGCGTAGGAGAATTGAATGAATATCAAAAAAATCTGGCTTGCCTTTCTACTCGTCCTTTTTAGTGTTGGATGTGGCACCCAGAACGAAAATCTCGCGAAGGGCAAAGAATTGATTAAATCGGATAAACGGCGCAAAGAGGAACGCGCTGTCCGAGAATTTAAACTCGCACTCCAGCAACCGACGGATAACGCTGAAGCACATTATCTGCTGGGGTTTTACAACTCTCAGGAATTTTACGAACCTAATACACCGGATTGGGAGGCAGCATCGGTCGCTGAGCGCGGTAAACAGATGTTCCTTGCCTATCAAGAAGAGAAAGGTAAGTATCTTGAGAGACTCGTTTTTGAGACGCTGCGCGATGATGATCTGGATATCCAAAACGCCGCACTTGACGCTCTGAAACGCATCTATAAACAAGCGGATCGGAAAC
Source organism: Candidatus Poribacteria bacterium (assembly GCA_009843785.1). Taxonomy (GTDB): domain Bacteria; phylum Poribacteria; class WGA-4E; order WGA-4E; family WGA-3G; genus WGA-3G. Next base: position 29,306 of record VYCT01000024.1, read on the forward strand.
GGCTGCTCAGCCAACTCCAAAAAGCAATTAAGTCGAGTGATAATCGCGATAGACACAATGCACATTGGGTACTTGGGCATCTTGGCAAAGATGACCCCAACACGATTGTCCCTATCTTGGTGAAACTTTTGGAACACGGACGGACCGAAACTCGCTTGAATGCCGTCAAAGCCCTTGGAGAAGTCGGTAGTGAAGAGGCTATTCCCGCACTCGCTGTGCTCATTGAATCCGGTTCTGCTAAGTGGGAACGCGACCGCGAAGAACCCGAAGTACGTCAACTCGCTGTGGAAGCCCTCGGAAAAATCGGCGGCACTGCTGTCCCAGAGTTAGTCAAAATTGTCGAAAATAAAGGGTCATCGCTACGCGTTGATGCGATCCGAGCGTTGGCAGTACTCGGTGACGAAAAAGTTGTCGAACCTCTCTTAGATGCTTTGAAAGAACAGAGCAGTCGAGATGTTGCTATTCCTCTTAATTGAAGCGCAAGTTCCACCAATTTTAGACCTCCGGGGCCCCCACCCGTTACTGGGAAGGGGACCCGGTAGGTGCGGTTTGCAACCGCACCGGGTTGGAAAAAGAAGATTCAAAACTTGAGACAATCCGACAATTTATTTAAATCTAAATGATTCTGTGCTTTTAAACGGAAGGATGCCTGTATGCTGGAAAAAATAACAAGGTTCGGTAAATCCCGATACTTTATGTTTATCGTGCCACTTTTCGCACTGATAGTAACGCTCGGTTGTGAGAATCAGCATTACGATGAACGTCTGCAAATGCGATTGCAGCAATTAGATAGCGACCTCAAAGACCGTTGGTCGACGAGTGGTGTCGTTGTTTTAGAAACTACCCCGAATGGGCCCGCAGGTAAGGCGCAACTTGAAAGCGGCGAACTTATCTCTTATGTGATTGCGGAATATCCTGTCCGAAGTACCGGCGACTTTAACAGCGCACTGAAAAAAGGATTCGATGAAGACAATAATCTTATTCTTTATTTGAAAGATAAACCGCCGCTCCGCATCGCCCTTCGTAGACGGGGCGATAAAGTCGGATTAAGCGTTGAAGGGAATGGCACCGTGCGCGTCAAACAAATTCAGCCCGGTACTCCCGCTGCAAACGCTGATATTCAGGTAGGGGACATTGTTGAAAAAATTGTTGATGAACGCAAAATCTATAGCCTTGATGATTATAAGGACATACTCGGTAAACTCGCCAAACAGCAGGTTACTTTCCGAACCTCTGAATTAATAGGTGTGAAAATTGCCGCTGTAACCGCACTCGGTGATTTGGGCGATGCGCGGGCAATTGAATCCTTGGTGGATATTTTCAGGAATAATACCGAGCTTTCGCTCCGGAAAGCGTCAATTAGCAGTTTACAGCGTCTCGTTGAATTGAGCGTCTTAAACGAACTCTTCCAGCAATTCCAGGACGCGAATGTGAACCTACTTCCTGCCGATAACTTTCAGGCACAGCAATTGGAGTCTGCCGCTATCCTTGGCTTGCTTACAGTGGACCGAACCGAGAACACTGCTACCCTCAAAGCACCATTCGGCACCCAATTCAGGCACAGATCCGAGGCACTCTATCAGAAAATTAATGAAGGTCAGCTTGCTGAACTCGCACAAGCATACATCCAAATTAAGGTAGAACCGGATCAAGAAATTCGACGTGCCTGCCTCGCAATACTCGGAATCCTTAAACCCGTTTCTGCGATTGAGGCACTTGTGGAGGTTCTCGAAAATCCAACTGAAATTCCGGGTATCCGTTTCCAAGCAGGGGTCGCACTCAGACAGATAGGCCAACCTGCCGTTGATGCACTCATTATGGCTTTTGAGAGTCAGGATACCAGCACAAAAGATATTGCGGCTTCCGCACTCGGCGGCATCGGCGGAATTAAGGCGCGGGACCGTCTCATCAAAGCTTTGGAAAATACCACTGAACCCGCGATTCAACTCACGCTTGTTGATGCAATTGCCAAGATCGGCGACGCACCTTCGATGCAAGCACTTGAACGCCAACGTCAGCAATACCAAAATGATGATGACAGTGGTATCCGTATCTTTTTGGACGAGGTATTCAAAAGCTTGACACAGAAATCAATGTAATTCAACAAAGGTTCGCGTAGCGGGTTGTCGGCCACTAATGAAAATAGGACTCATTTCAGACTTACACACAGACGTTACGCCTTTGAACAGAGCAATCGTTCCACATCTTATTGAGGCGGTAAAGGCGGCACAACTTGATGTTTTCGTCCTGGCAGGGGATCTTGCCCGCCATTTAGTTCAACTTTCTGAAACACTGAACGCATTTCAACTCGCAGATTTAGCGTGTGAGAAATTGTTTGTTCCCGGCAACCATGACATCTGGGCAATTGAAACACCCGATGTCACAAGCGAACAGAAATGTGAGATTATTTCAACGCTCTGTTATGAGTGTGGGTTTCACCCACTCATGGACGCACCTCTCGTCAAAGGACAAATCGGTTTCTGTGGGACTATCGGTTGGTACGATTATAGTTTCGCACCAGATGGCTATGACTTCTCCGATGCTCAATATGCCGAGAAAGAATTGATGGGAGCCGTCTGGAACGATAAACGCTACGCCAAATGGTACGGAACGGACCCTGTTGTTGCTCGGCGTTTTGAGTCAGAACTTAAAGCACAAATAGCCGCCGTCCAAGGTGATGTCTCACGGATCGTTGTTGTTACGCACCACGTTCCCTTTCAGGAGTGTATCCGTTACCGCGGTGAATTGCCGTGGGATTTCTTTCGCGCATTCATGGGAAGTAAACACCTTGGGGATATCTGTTTAGGGGAACCGCGTGTCACGCATGTCCTCTTCGGGCATACCCATCAGGCACTTGATATGCAAATTCACAATCTTCAAGCTATTTGTGCACCTGTCGGCTATCTCCAAGAAGAACCGACGGTAGGATTGCAGGATTATGCAACGCAACGGTTGGCTTGTTTTGAGATATGATTCAATTCTGACGATAGAAAGGATGTCTTATGGAAATAACCTTAACTAATAGCAACGACGCAGGTGCCCTCGACTTCGATTGGGGCGCGATTAAATGGCTCTGCAACGAGCAGATTGACCCGGAAGCCGAGATGACTTTCGGAGTCGTCTACATTAACGCTGGCGAAGGGAATCCTACCCACTACCATCCGAACTGTGAGGAACTCATCTATGTACTCTCCGGTGAGTGCGACCACAAGTTGGGAGATGAAGTTATTCCGCTTAGGCCTGGTATGATGTTGCGTATTCCGCGTAATGTCAGACATAACGCTGTCAACACCGGTTGGCAACCCGTGACGATGATCATCTGTTATTCGGACGCTGACCGACAAACCGTCTTTGAAGAGTAAAAAGCCGGTTTGTAGAACGGATGTTTAATCCCGATCCTACGCAAGGAATAATCAAGGTATAATTAAAGAATGCTCAAAGCGCGTAGCTCGTAATGAAATGGAGAGCGGATTAGAGAAAAGAACGTCAAAGTTCCAACCCACTCTGTCTAACCGCAAGGAAAATTAAAATATGTCCAAAGCATGTAGCTCGTAATGAAGCAGATCGCTTATGGGCGAGTACGCCGCAAAATGGAGAACGGGTTTAAGAAAAAAACGTCAAAGTTCCAGTCCACTCCGTTTAACCGCAAGGAAGAATAAAAAAAATGCCTAAAGAATCAGATTGCAGTGTCAAAATTTGTGGCATTACGTCTAACCATGACGCTCAACTTGCAGCTGACGCAGGCGCGGACTACATCGGTGTATTGGTCGATGTCGCTGTGTCCGAACGAACACGCTCCGCAGCCGAAGCCTCTGAAATCGCAAAAGCGAGTTCAATCCCGCCAGTCATTCTACTCTATAACCGAACAACATCCGATATCCAAGAGATCCTATCACAGGTTCAACCCTTTGCAGTGCAGCTCCTCGGCCAGGAACCCCCACAACAGGTTGAAGCACTTAAAAATACTGTGACCTGTCAACTCTGGAAGTCGGTCTATCTGCCGGCGGGTAAACCTGAGAATGTAGATATGCCTGCTGTCCGTGCTGAGATGCAAGCCTACCAGGATGCCGGCGCGGATTTTCTCCTATTTGATAGTGTTGATATGAGCCTTGAGAAACCACGATACGGCGGCACAGGCAAAACCTGTGATTGGAATATCGCCGCTGAACTCATCGCTGAGAGTCCACTACCGGTCTTCTTTGCAGGTGGGATCCGTCCAGAGAACGTCAAAGCCGCGATTGAGACAATCCGCCCGCACGGTATCGACCTCTGTTCCGGGGTCGAAGCATCGAAAGGGGTCAAAGACCCGAAAAAATTGGTACAACTGATGGAACAGGTCGAACAAGCTAATTAAAAAATAGTAATCAGTTACCAGTCTTCGATTAAAGCGAACTCTGGTTTAACAGCCACCTCTTAACCTTAACCATCAACTCGTCTCCGTTATAAGTCCTAAAGCAGGAGTTGATGCTTAAAACTGATAACCAGTAAAAAGGAGATTTTTATGAACGATCATATTGTCTGCCGTGTGCAGCCTTCTACCAATCTTTTGCGGCTAGCTGCTATCGTAATACTTATATGTGGGATGTCTATTGTCAGTTTTTCTACGGCTTTCGCTGATGCCCACGAGGCTGAGGAGGCAATGGAAGAACAACCGATGGAAGAAAAACCGAAAATTACAGGATGGTTCCAGATCGATGTTGATAGCCTCGGCACCTATTTTTTAGTGGGTGCGAGTCATCCACTCAGCGGTGGCATTTCATTTGATTCCAATATCTATGTTAATGATCATTTGGGCGAGTTTGATATGGGCATCTCATTCCCTGTTATCGCAAATGACAGCATGGCACTGCTGCTAACACCGATGCTCGGCGTTGGGTTCAATTATACCAGTCCAGACGGACCCTATGCCTTATACCCGCAAATCTTTGCGATCTTACCCGCCGGTAAAATCTTCGGTTTCCACTGGACAATCAGTACAATTTCTTCCATATTTGATGACCAAAGTATTAACGAACTCTACAACCGGACTTACATTACCTATGCCTTAAACGATACCGTCGCTATTGGTCCACAGTTTGAATCCGTCCTCGGTCTCGGCGAGAAGGGTGCACTATGGGCTCTCAATCTCGGTGGACGAGTGAACATCGGTTACGGTGAGAACAACACCCTCGGCTTATATGTCGGGTATGAGACGAAAAAAGGCGAAGATGAAACCGGTCTTACCGGTAGAATGAATTTCACGCGTAGGTGGTAGGCATATTTTCCTATCAATCCGTAGGCGCGCTTCAAACAAATAAGAAGCGCGCCTACATGTTTTATTTCTTATAACGCATTGAGTGAAGAAAATGATAGATTTATCAAAGCCTATTGTGGCGTACGTGATCCTAACCCTCGCTTTCTCGGTGCGTACCGCTAATGCCCAAGAACCCTTACCATTAACCTATTTGACAGAGGCTATCCAAATTGATGGATTGAGCGATGAACCCGGATGGCAGAAGATTGAACCCCTCCCTATGATCATGTACAAACCCACCTATAAAGGTAAACCCACCGAGAGCACTGAGATCCGAATCGCTTATGATAAGGATTATCTTTACTGTTCAGCGCGATGTTATGATACTGACCCTTCCGGGATTCGTGTCAACTCGCTCTATCGGGATAGGTCGAGCAAGGATGATAAATTTGGAATCATTCTTGATACCTTCAATGATAAAAAAACTGCCCTGTCATTTTGGACAACACCAGCCGGTGTTCGCGGCGATGAAGCTGTCTTTAATGATGGCAAATCTGATAACAAGAACTGGGATACCTATTGGGACGTCGCCACGGTTCAGAATGAAAAGGGTTGGTTCGTTGAAATGCGCATCCCGTTTTCCAGTCTGAGTTTTCAGGATGAAGCAGGGCGCGTGACTATGGGATTAATCGCTTATCGAAATATTGCCCGAAAAAACGAGCGAGTTGTCTTTCCTGATCTGTCGCCGGAGCGCGGGATTGATACCCCCTCGCGCGCACATCCTATCCTTCTAAACCAAGTTTACAGTCAAAATCCAATTTACTTTACGCCTTACGCTATCGGTGGACTCGAACAAACACCCACGTTAAACGATACCAAGACCGCCTATCAGCTCGAAAATGAATTGGCGAGAAATGTTGGACTTGATATTAAATATAATGTCACCAGTAACCTCACCTTGGATACCACCCTAAATCCTGACTTTGCCCAAGCAGAAGCTGATGATCAGCAGGTTAATTTAAGCCGATTTTCGCTATTCTTCCCAGAGAAACGGCAATTTTTTCAAGAACGTTCCGGGATTTTTTCCTTCAATTTCATTGATCGGGCTCGACTTTTTCATAGCCGTCGGATCGGCATTCAGGATGATGAACAAATCCCTATCATTGCTGGCGCGAGACTCGTTGGACGTATTGGCGATTGGGACCTCGGTTTCCTTGACATGCAAACCGCACGTAAGGAAGACATCCCCAGTGAAAACTTCGGGGCACTACGACTGCGTCGGCAAGTTCTTAATCCATATTCCTATGCTGGTCTTATGCTAACAAACCGTATTGACGAGGAAGGCAATTATAATTTCGCGTACGGACTTGACGGTATTTTTCGGGTTTTTGAAAAAGAATATTTGACCCTTAAGTGGGGACAAACTTTTGAGGATCAAGCTGCTCAAAAGCAGGCATCCAATTTTTTGGATACAGCGATGTTTCTCGCAGAACTCACCCGGCGCACCGATGTTGGATTCGATTATGAACTCGTCGCAGCGCGGAGAGGCAAAGATTTTTCGCCCGGACTTGGGTATACAAAACGAAAGAATTTCACGCAACTGCAGTGGGGAGCTCGTTATGATTGGCTACTGAAAAAAGGGACTCCAATTCGACAGGTGAGTCCCTTACAATTTAAAGGGTTCGTTGTGCTCCGTAATGAAGATAGTTCTGTGGAATCCGCGCAACTTGACTATGATATCGATCTCGAGTGGAAGTCTGGAGCAGCAGCGACACTGGACTTTCAAATGGATTATGAGGATCTCACCGAAGATGAGGATTTTCCGAAAGACACTGTGGTTCCAGCAGGCAGTTACACCACCTTTGAAGCCAAGGGTGGATTTGATATGCCCAATAGAAGATTGTTCCGTACGGATTTCGATTGGGCTTTCGGCGGTTTTTATGATGGATGGCGACTCGAATGCGGCGTTAAACCCACCTGGAATGTCTCCCGACACTTAGAAATGATCAGTGAGTATGAAGTCAATGTCGTCCGTTTTCCCGAACGCAATCAGGGGTTTAATGCACATGTCGTCCGGCTTCGCACCCGCGCAGCGCTGAACACACACATCTCTCTGAATGCATTTGTGCAATACAATACTGCTAATGATCGGTTCTCAACAAATATTCGGTTTCGATATAATTTCCGTGAGGGGAATGATCTATGGTTGGTCTACAATGAAAATCTCAACACGGACAGAGAAGATAAAGTACCAAGAAAATTGGTGACGAGGGGACGCACAGTGTTACTAAAGTATACGAATACGTTCGGCATATAATGCGAGCCCCAGAGTCGAGGCATTTATCGCAGAAATGTGTCTATCTGTTTTATGCAGGTGAGATGACGAAAATCTAAGTAATTCACGGCATAATAGTTCCAGCGCACTACCAAACAACGTAAATCCCTAACCGACTGAAAAAATCACATTGCGAAAAGTTTAATGATTCCAAAACCCTCTTGCCTCCCGTCTCGGTTCCCAGGTCCGGTAGGTTCGGTTTCCCAACCGCACCGGCTCCTACGCGGAAACCTT
>VYCT01000160.1:0-28088 GCA_009843785.1 Candidatus Poribacteria bacterium
CTAAACTTCATAGCATTATGCAAATTATTACACAAAAATTGTAGTATATAGTCCAAAAATTGTCAGTTTCTCCTATGGCTGCGCGATAAACTGTCTCAAATGCCTACAAAATTTAGACTTGACATAGAAAATTTGTTGGTATATACTTAAAGAATACATCAAAATAGATGGTAGACTCCGTTCGGAATACATAGTAAATTATCCGAAGCGTTCATCGGATAACAATCTTAGCAATAATAAAAGCACATCATCATGGCAAAGAAAAAGGGACGCCGCACCACAAATGTGGCACGGAAACGCGAAAAACGGAATCGCGACCGGAAAACCAGACAAAAGCAACTTGCACTTGAGAAGCAACGTAGACTCCCTCATGAAAAATCCGAAGAGGAACATCTACACGCCTGCATCTCACAGAGCCGAGAGCTGCTTGATGAACCTGAGTTTGAGGGCGTACATTTCGATCCGATCCTGATGCACAAACGGGTGATGGAAGTACTTGAACACGATGAAACGGAGCGTACAGACGCCCCCATGGATATATCGGAGTACCTTCTTGAGTCTGAAGAAGAATCATCTGAAGAAGAATCAATTGATCTTACAAATGTAAATGTAGTAGATGAAGCAGCCATCAATGCGGATCCATCCGTCGTAGTGCCAGAAGCAGAAGAGGCAAGCGATCATTTTCGTTTAGAAGTGCTCCCATATCTGGTTACACCGGATTTCATGGAAAAATTAACACAAGCACTAACAGCCTGTGAAATACGTCTCAAGCGGACTGGTAACCGAGAACTCGCTGAAGTCGCTTTCGTTACGCGTTCGCTTTTTGAAGCAGCACCACCGGAGATACTGGCGTTTCACCCAATGATTCAAACCATCGGTATCGAAACGTTACGGGCACTCGTGGAAGAAATAGACATAATTATTGACGGTCGTGAAGAGGTCAAGGAAATTCTTACGGATGTCTTGGCACAAGAAGATTCCGAAACATCTCAATCTGAACCGCTTTCGGTTTTTTCAAATACCGGTTTAGAGGATGCGGTTGAATCTGAACCTGTCTCATCGGTTTCTCTCCATACGGAAGCGATAGAAACAGAAGCAGTGGTTATTGAAGACAGTTTGTCTACGTCTATAGAGACAGAAAAGGATCTGCCTGCCCCACCTGTTCAATCTTCCGAGCCAGAGCCGATTGTTCTTCAGGAAACAATTCCATCAGAAATAGCACCGCCTCCACCGACACTATCCGCTGACGAACTTCCTGCCCGCGCGCTCTATAAAAATTTTAGCGGTTTAGGAATAAAAGACAACTTTGAAAAGTCAAGAGATGGGGTATCTGGCCAGGATGCGCTTGCCAACTACGCTTTGGTGAACGAGAACGCGGAACAGATTGAATTTGCGGACGTAGAGAATAAACGGTACATTACAGTTACGGAAGATAAACTCCAATTACATGCACGTTCAGAAGCAGAACTTGCTATCGCAATGGCAGAGGTAGAAGCGCGTTGTACATCCGCAGTCCTGTACCTCGCCAAAACAGTCGAAGAAAGGGGGTAAAATTATGCCAAGAAGTAAAAGCGGCCAGGTCCGGCGCCGGACACAAATCCGTCAACGCCAACTCCGTCGGCTGAAAAGACAGAAAGCGGCATTGAAAGAACTTCTGCAGAATCGCGAAACTCAATAGGCACACCCCGTGTTGCGGCGGGTCTCCATACCCGCCTATGTTGCTGCTAACGCTCCGTGTCTCGAACTTTCTCGAAATGTACAAACGCCGAAGTTTCCAATCGCACGGAGTCTGCACTACTTTCCTCAACGTATCCCATCCTCAGTAGCGTAATCACCTCATGAGAGGTAGGAATATTGAAAAGTTGGCGGATATGTTCACGATCCGCCGCGCGTTCAAGCGGCGGACTCACAAACTGTACACCGATCTTCAAGGCAGTCGCAGCGAGGAGTATGTTTTGGATCAACATCCCCATGCTCAGCCACATCCACCGAGTGCCGCCTTCACCGGGCGGATACCTTTTACAATTCATTGTCACCAACGTGAGGAGTGGTGCCTCGCGTACTTGTGCGGCAATTTCTTTGGCGGGTATTTTACCCGCGCCCAAATGCCCCAAAAGCGTGAAAGATTTCGCATTTTTTAGCAAGCTTTGCAATAACTTGTCAGGCGCGTCCTGAAGGGGTTTCGGTAATGTAACGTGTTCTTCGAGCAGAACGCCATCGCCGTGTTCCTGCCATTCGGCTTCTGTCAGACGCATCCATCGACTGTTGTCATCCAGAAACTTGGCATCCTTAAATTGATCAACGACAGCGCGCTCAGTGACATCGGCGAGGGCTATTTTGCCTTCCGCCTCCTGAATGAGTACAAGCTCCCAAGGTTGGACATTGAACGGCGAAGGTGTCCATCGCGCAGCCTCAATGAGTTTCTCAATGTCAGCAGCCTCTATCGCACGTTTCTGAAATGTCCCGCGATGGCTTCGGCGCTGTGTGATCGCATCAAAAACGTTCATAAATTCGCAAGGCTCCGATGGCGTTCAAGGATTTCTGTAGGTGAAGCAGTGCCAGTGGTACCGATTTTGGTGACAGTAATCGAAGCGACCAGATTCCCCATATACGCGGCATCAACAGCAGCATCAACGCCAAGGCTACAAAGTGTCGCCACAAGTCCTGCCGAAACACTGTCTCCTGCTCCAACAGGATCAGTCTCATCATCAATAGAGATGCCGGGGATGTGGGTGAATTCACCGTCACAGTAGACAAGGATACCGTTTTCACCGAGGGTGATGTACACGGTCTTTTGGGTTCTCTCTGCAAGGGCGACGGCACACTGCTTTGCCTCTTGAATATCAACTTCCTGTCCACTCCACTCTGGCTGAACAGCACGCTTCGCTTCAAACCGGTTCGGTTTAATGATGACGTTTTTATATTCACCAATCCGCGTACGTGAGTCGGCAAAAAAGATAATTTCAGGAAATGCTAACGCTAATTCACACAATTCCGCTCTCACGTGGTTGGTGACAACGCCTAAGTTCTCAAGTGGCATCTGATCGCCAACGATTATACCGTCAACAAGTGGCATACACGCTTGGAGCGCGTCAATCACCGACGCTTCAACTTCCGTCGCCATTGGAGATTGGTTCTCAATATCAAACCGCGGTCCCTCCGTTTCCACACCTTCATAGCCACGGTGGATCGGTTTAAGATAGGTAGGTGTCACCCAATTTGGCACCTGTACCATAAAATCCGTCAGACATCCACTCGCCTGTAGACAATTGAGGAGTGTCCCCCCAAATCCATCTTCACCGATAACACCTAACGTATAGACTGTACCTACACCCAACGCTTTAAGATTATTTGTGACGGTACCTGCTGCGCCGGGGCTATAGCGTTGTTCAACGACGGGATTCGTATGCCACGGCGTTTCCAGCGACAGCGTCGATCGCGTCTTGTCTATGTACCAGTAGGCATCAAGGTAAAAGTCGCCTATAACAAGGATCCGCTGGTCGCGGAACTTATTGAGAATTGTCTCCAGGCGCGCTTCGCTAATCAAGGTGTTTCTCCGGTGTTTCAAGATACTTGTGTCGTTTGGATAATCATTATAGCACATCTCTCTTTATTGCGGAAACATCAAATTCTCCAATTTGCAATATCGGTGTAGATGTGGTAAAATATAAGGAGTCCAAAATTCATGAGAGAATATGTTAGGAGAAACCTATGTATAAAATCGGTCTCATCCCTGGCGATGGAATCGGCCCCGAAGTGACGCGTGAAGCGATGAAGGTCTTCGGGGCAGCAGCTGCACAGGCGGGCATTCAATACGAAACAGTCGAATACGATATCGGCGGTGATCGGTACCTCGCAACCGGTGAGGTGTTACCGGATGCCGTATTAGAAGAACTCCGAGGACTTGATGCGATCTACCTCGGTGCGATTGGACACCCGGAGGTTAAACCCGGGATTTTAGAGAAAGGTATCCTGCTAAAGGTCCGGTTTGAACTCGATCTCTACATCAACCTACGGCCTGTCAAACTCTATCCGGGTGTGCCGACGCCTGTGAAAGACAAAGGTCCCGAAGAAATTGATTTTATTATTGTCCGCGAAAACACCGAAGGCTTATACGCCGGCATCGGTGGTTTTTTGAAACGTGGCACCCGCGATGAAGTCGCTATTCAAGAGATGATCAACACCTATAAAGGTGTGGAACGTTGTGTCCGTTATGCTTACGAACTCACGCAAAAGCGGAACAAGGAAAATACTTTGACGCTCTGCGATAAAGCAAACGTCCTGACCTACGCGCACGATCTCTGGCGGCGTGTCTTTGACGAAGTCGGTGAAGACTATCCGGACATCAAAAAGGAATACGCATTCGTCGATGCAACAACGATGTGGATGGTGAAAAATCCAGAATGGTTCGATGTCGTTGTGACATGTAATATGTTCGGTGACATTATCACCGATCTCGGTGCGATGATTCAAGGCGGTATGGGTGTCGCAGCATCGGGCAATTTGAATCCTGAAAGCGTCGCCATGTTTGAACCGATTCACGGGTCAGCCCCACGCTACACTGGCAAAAATCAGATTAATCCGATAGCAGCGATCGGTGCAGCAGGTATGATGCTCGATCACCTCGGTCATGCAGACGCGGCAGCGAAAGTGGAAACATCTATCAGCGATCTACTCGCAAGCGGAAAAATTAAAGATCTCGGTGCCGGACGCATGGGGTATACGACTGAAGAGGTCGGCGATCTGATTGCTGAAGGCTTGTAAACACTTGGAGCGTTGCGATCTCAGGCGAGACGTGCTGTAAAGTTAATCCGGTCTGAGTAGCGGTTCCATCGGTTGAAGGTGTACATATCGTAAGCACTCAACGGTTTGTAGCCCGTCGCTTTGAGCAGGTCATTAACAGTGGGTACTTCAAAGATGCGCTGCTGGTGTACCTCCTCATAGCGTCGAAACAATTCGCCTTCACGGATAAAAAAAGTCAACAGCGTGCGGCACATCTTGGAGTGGGAGAGGTAGTTATTTTTCCAGATGTAGGTATAATCCTCATGGTTTGCGGCGAAGGTTTTGTTGTGAAAATGCTCAACGATATTCCGTTCTGTTGTCACATCGAAGATAAATAATCCGCCGGGTTCGAGATGCTCAGCAACGCGTTGGAAGACGTTGCTTAACTCGGTTTCATCGTAAGCATAGTTAATGCTATCATAGGTGCAGAGAACTGCGTCAAACCGCTGGTTTAACTGGAAATCTCGCATATCGCCGGCATGCAATTCGATCTCCAGTTCATGCGCTGCCACTTTTTGCTTGGCGATGTCTAACATACCGATTGCGCGGTCCACGCCGGTCATCTCATAGCCTTTTAATGCGAGTTGTATCGTCAAGGCACACGTGCCGCATGCTAAATCAAGGACACGGTGGGGTTGATAATCATATTTTTCAAAAAGCGACTCAATGTAGTGTGTCCAGCGCGTATAATTGACGTTTGTCATCATCCGATCATAAGCGTAGGCAAATTTTTCATAAGGGGAAGTCAGCTGTGTCTGCATTGTCTAAGTGTCCCTTGCAAATGGATACTGCAAGTCACTCGGTCCCTCCTTTAACCCCGACGGAGGCATTCATCATTCGTAGGAGCGTGTTAATTTCATCAGCGTCCCAAACTTGATCATCGTTTGCTACAATCGCATATCTGCCAACGGCTTGAATCTTGCGAAGGCTGATTTTCCCAGTGAGGAAACTGAATGGGAGCTGCATGCCAGCGGTTTTGACCCGATCGAACGTCGTTTCGATGTCATCGCGTTCAACGCCTTCAGGGGCTTGTCGAATCAGTGTGTCCTCCACCATATCGATGCCAAAACCGAATAACTCTTTGATGATAAACCATTGCAAAACTGCAAAACATACTGTCAAGATTAAAAGAACGATCAAACCTTTGACGATGTGCCGCCGCCACTTTCCGTTCTGGACGCTCATGTTCAATTTCCCTCCGGGTCGGATTCCATATTTACCGTTATATTACCAGTTTACACAGACATTGTCAATTAGATTTTGTCAATATTAGCGAGGTTAGCATCTCACCAGCGAAATAAACGGGTGAAAAGAAAATGAAAATAGGTATTGTCGGCAGACCCCAAGTCGGAAAAACCACAGTGTTCAACACTTTAGCACAATCCAATGCAGAAGTTGGAGGCTACACGAGCCGGGGCCACATCAACCTTAGCACTGCGAATATTCCAGACGAGCGTCTAACGCGTTTGGCAGAGACCTTTGAATCCCCAAAAAGGACACCCGCTACAATTGATTATGTAGATGTCGCTGGGGTCACCAAATCGGACGTAGAACAGGCGGAATTAGATTCCGGGATGCTTGCCGAACTCCGCACTGTTGATGCCCTTGCGCATGTCGTTAGGCTTTTTGAGGATGAATCGGTGCCACACGTTGATGGTAGCGTTGATGGAGAACGCGATATTGAAAGTGTCTCCCTTGAGTTCGCGTTGGCAGATCTTCAAATTGTTGAAGGTAGACTGAGCCGCCTTCGTAAGCAATTTCAGAACCAAAAATTACCTGAACAGCAAAACGAGATTCGGCTTTTAGAAGAGTGCCAGCAGACTTTAGAAAAGGGAAAACCGCTCCGTGCGCTTGACCTATCTATCAATGAAGAAAAGTTGATACGCGGCTACGGTTTTTTAACGCAGAAACCGTTGTTACTCGTCTGCAATATCGGTGAAATGCAATTGGCCGCGACAGATGACATTCTCAAACGCTTCGCTAAATACGCAGCAGCACCACAAACAGCAGTCATTGCCCTCGCTGCACAGTTAGAAATGGAATTGTCCCAACTTGATGAAACGGATACAGAGATTTTTATGGCGGAAATGGGATTACACGAATCCGCTTTAGAACGGTTCATTCAGACTTCATATCAGTTATTGGGCTTGCTCACCTTCTTTACAACTGGCCCCGTAGAGACACGCGCATGGACGCTGCAGGCGGGCGAAACCGCTGTTGATGCAGCCGGTCGTGTCCATACCGACTTTGCGAATGCTTTTATCCGTTCAGAAACTATCAACTGGGAAGATTTAGTAACATGTGGCGGTTACCCAGAAGCGCGAAGCAAAGGGTTACTGCGCGCTGAAGGCAAAACCTATCAGGTCCAAGAGGGGGATGTCCTACTTATTCTGGCGAACCCGACTCACTAAACATCTCATCTCGCAAATCTGCGATTGCGTCCATCATTTGGTTGCCCATCAGCTGATACTTTTCGCGCCTTGTCTCAAAGTCTCCAGTGATAAGTTCAAGGGGTTCCCCAAAAACAACATTTAGCTTGGATCGGCGGAGGCGTTTGCTGTTGCGCGGCAATATCCGTTCCGCACCGCTATGAAACACTGGAACCGTGGGTACACCGGCCCGGTCTGCGATAAAACATGCACCATCATGTGCCTTACCTAACGTGCCATCAACGCTACGGGTCCCTTCTGGAAACATCAGCACGGCATTGCCATCTTGCAAAAGCGAGATCGTTTTTCGCAATGCGCCTAAGTCTGGCGCGCCTCTATTGACAGGATAGGCATTATAAAGTGAAATGAGTTTCCCTAAACCGGGGATGTCAAATGCGTTACTTCGTGCCATGAAATGAATTTCGCGACTCGCGGCGGACCCGACAATCACAGGGTCAAGGAAACTGACGTGATTTGACACGAATAGCACCCCACCTTCCCTCGGAATGTGGTGAACACCCTGCACCTCAAGGCGCCCGACGGTTTTACAAAATATGTTTGTGAGCCGATGACCCCATCGGTAGATCGGATGGGGTGTCCAGAATTGATTATTGGTATACCACATAATTTTACTTTTCTGAGATGCTCTTGTCTTCAGATACTCGCGCAATAATAAAATTAACCACTTCATTAATCGTTTTATCGGTTGTATCAACGACAATTGCGTCGTCAGCAGTACGGAGCGGACTGTGTGCTCGCGTTTTATCCTTTTCATCACGTTCACTAATCTCCGCTTCAACTGCTGCTAAAGTTATCTCGACGTTTTGCCTCCGAAACTCAGCGAGCCTCCGCTTCGCACGTTCTCTCACAGAAGCATCAAGGTAAAACTTAAAATCGGCGTTTGGAAAAACAATAGTTGTTAAATCTCTGCCTTCAGCGATGATACTCCCCTCGTCACCAATACGTTGTTGATGCCTGACAATCTCATGGCGAATCTCTGGTATTTTCGCAACATCTGCGACGCGTCTATTAACTGCTGGCGTGCGGATTTGGACAGATACATCTTCGGCATTGAGCAAAATCGTTTTGCCGTTATCCTCAAATTCAATGTGGCAGGCTTTTACCTGCTCAAGCAGTTCGGGACTGTCCGCTGCCAGTTCACTCTGTATCGCCAACACGGTTACTGCCCTGTACATAGCACCGGAATCGAGGTAAAGGAGTCCGAGTTTTTCTGCGACGCGTCGCGCGACGGTGCTTTTTCCTGACCCGGCGGGTCCATCTATCGCAATCGTCACCTGAGATCTAATCTTTTTCATGCGCCTCCCAATTTTTCTCTGCGCTGTTTGACGATAACCTGTGCCTCCAGAAGTACACGTTCAACCTCAGCCAAGTTATCCGTCTGAAGCAATGTTTTGAATTCTGTCAAATTTTCAATGATGTCGTCAATCAACGACAAGAGGACATCCGTATTCTGTGTGAAAATGTCGGTCCATAAGTCTGGTGAACCTGCAGCGATACGCGTAGAATCCCGAAAACCGGTCGCCGTAAAATCTAATGCTTTACCCTCTTCAGTTTCCACATTCGCGACCGTATTGGTGAGAATGCTCGCGATGAGATGTGGAAGATGGCTCGCGGCACCGACGAGTAGATCATGGGTTTTCGGGGACAGGAGATGCGGCACTGCTCCAACAAATTCCCATAGACTTTTAACCAGTGCTAAGGCATCCGCGTCGGTGTTAGCGGTCGGTGTTAAAATACAGGTTGCTTTTTCAAAAAGCGTTGCCCGTGCAGCACCGACACCAGTTTCATGAGAACCCGCCATCGGGTGTCCGCCAATAAAAGAGAGGGCATCCGCCCTCTGTTCGTGTAGCTGCGCCTCAATCGTATCCACCAGTGCTGACTTCGTGCTACCGACATCGGTGATGACAATCCGCTGGTGCCGTGTGTTAACAGACGCAATGATCTGCTGTACGAACACCGGAACCAACGCAACAGGCGTACACAGCACGACGAGGTCCGTTTCTCGAAGCCCTTCGGCTAACGCTGTTGTTATGACATCAACGGCATCGTGCTCAAGCGCATTCTCAAGTCTACCGATGTTGCGTCCTAACCCGACGCGTTGGCCCTGAAATCCGTTCTTTTTCAACGCAAGTCCAAGCGACCCCCCGATTAATCCGACACCCCATATTGTAATTCGGCGAAGTTGTTGTATCTGTTCCATAGCAAGTCTTGGAAGCCCTCAATCTCCAAACATATCGTGTTACATCTCATCAATAGATGTCTATCATATTTTAAGGGAATCCGCCAATCTTTGTCAAGCGAAAAGACTTACATTCTCACGTTTTCACCAAATAAATCGATACATCGGCATTTCCAAGAAGATACCGAGGAGTCCCCAGACACTGCCGACAAGGAATTCGCCTAAAATGAGCCCCAAAAAGAACGGCGCGACACGCCGGTAAGTCCGTACACCCCCGAACCGTAGAATCGCCAATTTGATGAAATAACTGATAAAGACCGAAAACCAGAAGAAGTTCACTGCCCAGGTCCCGGAGATTGCATATCCAATCGGATACAGGGGCCACCAGAAAAAGCGGAGTCGAACCAAAGTGAGGCAGAACGCGAACAAAAGCCCAAAAACCATAGCAATCAATGATGGAACGTTCACAGGCATCGGATTCGTCAACCAACTCTGTGTGCGATTGAACACAGAACCTGACCAGACTTCAATCGCCCCATGCTCATAACCGATATGCAGCGCGCCCCAAAAAGCAGCAAAAGGACTCAACACCATCGCGAGGAGCATGGCAATAGCCATCCGTCGCGAAGAGCTGCGCGAGCGTTCCGCCAATTTCAAGCCCTCTAATTGATGCGGCATGGTATTCCCCCGGTAGGCGCGATTGAAACAGAATACAAGCGAAAACAGTGATAGGTTCTGCCCGCCAAGTCGGCGCATCCCGAACATTTTGGGAAGCAAGACATCAGGTCCCATAGAGCGTAAATCGTGAATCGGTGGTCCCAATTCAGCGCGGACGCGGGTAATGACAGTCACCGTTGTCAGGTGGATCGCAAGGACGAGGACTGCGACCCAGAGCGACATGCCTGCGACCCACCAAAAACCGGTCAGTAGCAGAAATCCGCTGATCAATCCTAACACCGCAGCGCGATAGGACATCGGCTCGCTTGATCGCACTTTTCCGTTGGCACGCCAAGCTTGGCTGAGCACATCAAGCAGGTGGTGCCGTGCACTCCACAACGCCATCAATAACACGCCGACACAGACCCCAAACGACTGGTCAAAAATAAATGGAAACCCCGGAATCCGTTGTAAACCAGCAATGCTGCCGAAGATCATCTCAAACTTCCAGAAGATGTAGAAAAACCAGAATGTGAAAGAGAGATCAAGCGGGATAAAGTACGCCATCCCGATAACGAACGGGAAAAAGACGATTGGTGTCCAGCCAATCGCATTCCACGGCTTCGTTGTAAAAAGCGGACGCAGATCGTAGAACTCACCACCGAGTCCGGGAAAATTGGGAAAGAGGAAATGTAAGCCATTAATTACGTCTATCCCACCCGCCAGGACAATACCTATCCACAGAGGCTTTGCGCGGAAGCACTGTGCTGTTGTCATCTGATACGGCAACTCAATAATCGGATAACTGAGCCGTTCAATTTCAATCCACTGCTTCCGCAGAATCACGTTAATACAAAACGTCGTGAAAAGCAGGACAACGATAAATCCACTCCACGCCAACACCGGTTGCCACCATAACAGGAGGTGCGGCCGCAGATAGAGACTTGATTCGCCTGTAAAATAGACGGCCAACTTACTTTTATCTGTCAAAGCGAGCCAGTCTGGAAGATAACGGTGAAAGAGTGTGCGCCACTCATTCTCTTCTGTTGCTAACCACCCGACCGTGGCGATATTCGTAATGATAACCTCAAACAGGTCGTGTCCGCAAATGGCAGAGGCTACGGATAGCATTGTGTAGAGGGTCAACAATTCGCCTTGGGTGAGCGCAGCGCGCGGTGCGAACCGGTGCAGCAGCGTGTTAAAGGCTATCAGCACAACGAGTGCAAAAATCGTGTTGAAAAAGAGCGACATCGTTGTCGGGAACCCTTGATCCCAACGTAGCGATGCGAAAACCCAATAGTTATTGAAGGGAATCAGCGCGAGTCCGAGCCAAATAATCCGCCAACGGATTTTCCGGTGAGGCGGAGGCGTAGAAAGGGCAGGCGAGTGTTGCAGCATGGATAATCCCAGTCAGGATGTGTGGTCAGAACACAGGTCGGTTGCCTATAAATTCGCTGTGCTATTATACCCCAGAATCGAAACGTACGCAAGAATTTTGCTTGACGTATTAAGGCATATCTGCTAAAATAACACTAAAATTAAAAGCATCTGATATTCCTTTAACAAGACAAAATGAACGCTATAAAAGAAGCACACTACAACCTTGGTATCGCCTATCTGGAGGCGGGACAATACAGTCGAGCTGTCCCTGAATTCGAGGCAGCCGTAAAACTGGATCCGAATTTTATAGGGGCACACTCTGCGCTCTGTCGCGCGTACCTCGAACAGAATGAACTCGAAAGTGCAAGCACAGCGGTCGCAGCGGCATTAAAACTTGATGCCAATTATCAACCGGCGTTGCTGCTGTACGGCACCATTATAGAAGCATACCATGACAGGGGCAAAGCCCATTTAGCTGACAGACAATACACGGAAGCCATCGCAGCATTCCAGAAAGCCATAGCACTTGCCGCAGATTTAGACAATAACTCACAGGACTCCCACCCCGAAAATACACATATCTATGTCCATCTGGGTGCTGCCTACATCGGCATGAAGGCACATCAGAACGCAATTGAGGCGTTACAACACGCGATCGCACAAGATGCCGATCTCGTTGACGCACACTATAATCTCGGCTATGCTTACGTAGAACAGGGAACGTACGATCAAGCGATACCGCACCTTGAACGCGCTATTGCCATTGCGCCGCATCTCAAGCGTGCGCACTACAACCTCGCACGCGCCTACCGAGAATCGGGCAATTTGGAAGCCGCAACGAATGCCATCACAGAGACACTAAGACTTGACCCCGACTATCAACGGGCACACGAACTCGCAGATACAATCAAACAGGAGCATTACAACAGAGGTATCACCTATCTGAATGATGAACGTTATAGTGAAGCCGCGACAGCCCTTCAAAACGCCATCACCCTCGACTCCGATTTTGCGACTGCCCACTACAATCTTGGGTTGGCTTATCTCAAGATGGAGACGTACCCGCGCGCCGTCTCATCGCTTGAAAAGACGATAGCTCTTGATCCGAACCATAAAGCTGCACACCACGCACTTGCGCTCTCCTACCTTGGACAACAAGAACTTGGAAAGGCGAGAGATGCCGCGAAAGAAGCGTTGAAAATAGATGCCAACTACCAACCCGCACGCTCGCTTTTGGAAGCCATTGATCCGAGCTTTAAACCGTCTGAAACGCAGGACACTCCACAACCAGACCCAAGGCAATCCATCGACTCACAACCGGATGCAAAGTCGAGACAGCAAACACCTACATCGACAGACCCACCTGATGTAAAACAAGACTTAGAACGCGGACTCGTTTTTCTTAGCAGTCGGCAGTATGATCAAGCCGCGGCTGCGTTCAAGCGGGTCATCAAGGCAGATGCGAGTTCGATAGAGGCACACTTCGGCTTAGGGCAGGCTTATCTCGAAATAGGTGCGTTTAACGATGCTAAAGCTGCAGCGGATACTGTGTTAATGCTCAATCCGAACCATCAAAAGGCACGCGAATTGATTCAGGTGATAAAGTTCGCCAGTAATATAGAGAGAAATAAGAAGATTCGGAAGAAAGTTTTGTCGTATGTTGCCGTTATAGCGGTTATTGCAGTAGCTGCCTTTTTCGTCTGGCGAATGTTACCACCGGACCCCGGTCCAGATATGGGAACTTCACAACCTACACCTCCGAACCTCTTGATAGAATCACGTTTAAGTGAACGTCATCTTTTGGCAGGAGGAACAGCAGACCTCACATTGATAATCAAAAATAGGGGTGGTACGGCACGCAATGTCAAAATCCGACTTCAACCTGAGTCTGGAAACCAATTAAAATATGAACTCCCTGGATCCATTCCACAAGTGCCTAAAAATGGCGAAGAAACACTTGAAATTCCTATTACAGCAGATGGTAATATAATGGGAACTCAGGAAATAGAGTTGCAAATTGAAGTGTTATGGGAAGATGGAATAAAACCCGCAACTACAAAATTTCCTATCACATTGTTCGGGCCAGTGGTGGAATAAGGAGATAGTAATGAATGAGAAAATTTGGGGTATCATCGGTGGAGTCGCTCTGCTACTTGCCCTCTTATCACCACTTGTATTAGGGAACTCCAAAAAGGTAGAGAGACTTTTTGAAGATGCTGAAGCCTTGTATGAACGTTCCAACTATGAAGGTGCTATTGAAAAATATAAGAAAGCACTAAAAGAATCAAACAAACCCGGGGCAAAAACGGAGCATATCGATAGGGATTTCGCCACTCTTGTTAACCTTAAAATAGCACGATGCTACTATCATCTCGTTGAAAGGACTCAGGATGTTAGATATTATCAAGATGCGCTTGCACATATCAGGCAAGTCTGGAACAGAACGCACGTCCCAAACCATCAAGAAGAGTTGACTTACCTCTGGGCAGAGATTCTCTACAGAATTGAAGATCTTGATCAAGCAAAGTCCAAATTTTCTTGGTTGATAGGAAGATTTCCAAATAGTGACCGGGTGCCGGAGGCACTTTACGCTCTTGGCAATATCAACGTTAAACAAGAAAACTACAATGAAGCCCTAAATTCTTTCCAAAAACTTATTGATGAATTTTCAAATGGCGACTGGGGAGCGAAAGGATTGTATGCTATCGGTGATATCCACTATAAGCAACAAAACTACGATGAGGCACTGAACGCTTTTCAAAAACTTATTGATGAATTTCCACATTCCGAACTTAATGCAGAAACAGAACATCGCATTGCAGAATTAGAACGATTGTATGATGAACCAAGGCCGGACCCAGAATGTGAGGAAATGTATAATATTGCCTCCAACTTAAAAGAAGATGAAAAAGTTTATGAGGCATATCAACACTATACGGATCTTATTACACAATTTCCTGAGTGCAAATACGTTACTGATGCCTATGTTGGGATAGCAGAAATTTATCTTCAATCAGAGGATCACGTGAATGCCCGCAGGAATTATGAAGAAGCTATGCGCAATACAGATGATGAGGAACGAAGAAGAGATCTCTATGAGGCATATCATCGCACTTATCTCATTCCTGATTACCCCGATGACATAATACTACCCCCCACTCCTACTGACAAACTTTTTACAGAGGCTCGGTTCCTTCGGATGGAAGAACGATTTCCAGAGGCAGCCAAAATATATGGGGAGCTTGGAAATAAGAATCTTTCTGCCGAAGATACCATTGATGCCCTTTATTGGATGGGATTTTGTTATCTGGAATCTGTTCTCCAAAACCCTGATTCAGCAGATGTAACATCTTTCAGCAAATCGGTTAATGCCTTCAGCGAACTCATTGCAGACTATGAGGATAATTCATACACTATCAAATCATATTATTATTTAGCCCTCATATATAGTAAGTGGGCAAAAGTGCTTGCGGATCCATCCAAATACCAATTGGTAATCAACACAGTTGAAGAAGCTAACGAGAGATATAGGGCAATTGATAGTCCGAGGTACAATGAACTCTTTCGGCGTATGCAGCAACTTAAAGACGATGCACATGAAAAATTAATACCTTCACCCTTGGATGAACGAAGACAGGAAGCAGAACATGGCATCGCAGATGCAGAAGATGCTATTGCCCGCGCAAAGCAAAAAAGAAATAGAGAACCTACAATAATCCAGGAAGCAGAGGATCACCTAAGACGGGCAAAGGAAACAATGGATAACAACAATTACCAAGCCGCACTTGATCTGGCAAAAAAAGCACTTGAAATCATTAGACCGGAGCCCCCTTCGCCTCCAACCAAACAGCATTATGTTGAAAAAGGGCACATACACCTTCAACGAGACAAACTCGAAGAAGCAACGAGGGAAGCAAACCAAGCCTTAATGATGGACCAAAATTGTCCACAAGCCCGCGAACTGCTCTTAAAAATAAAACAAGGATACTATGGACGCGGCCTAAGGTACTTTGACGAAAAAAAGTACAACAAAGCAATCACTGCGTTCAAAAATGTGATCGAAATTGACCCAAAGTTTAAAGAAGCATACAACCGTTTAGGAGCAATTTATATTAAGCATGAAAAATACAATGAGGCGATAGAGAACCTTCGAGAAGCGACAAACATTGACCCAAGATTTAAGGAAGCATATTTCAACCTTGCTCTTGCGTACCTGGAACTTGATGATTTTAGAGCTGCTATAAACGCTGCCAACAATGCTTTAAGCATTGATTCATATTACGAACATGCGCGTATGCTTATAGAGTTCATAACCAATTAATATAGTTACAAATCGGCTACAGGAAATTCTGATATCTCCGTAAAGATTTGAATTCAGATTACTCGCGTGCTAAAATTACAAAGTGTGAATCCGTATTTGACAAACCAACTACCTCAAAAGGAGCCGGACTGTATGAAAAAGGTCTATACATTAGCCGTTGCATTTCTATTAACTATAAATCTGTTTCTCTCCAACGTTTATGCCCAAAGATCTATCCAACGACGTTTACCGCCAGGGGCAACAGATCACTTTGGTAAAGGTTGGGTTCATGATATAAAATTTTCTCCCTCTGGCAGACAGTTAGCGGTAGCAACTACCATCGGCATTTGGATTTATGATGTTCGGACGGGGGATGAACTAACTTTATTCTCAGGACTTATGGGTGGTGCCAATGCACTTTCATATTCCCCAGGCGGCCTCATGCTTGCGGCTGCACATCGGGATCAGACAGTTCGATTATGGGATATAAGCACCGGTAATCGTCGACCTTTATCCACTTTCACAGGACATACAGGTGATATCCACGCTGTCATATTTTCTCCTGATGGTAGTATGCTTGCCAGTGGAGGGGCAGACAACACGATTCGAGTTTGGGATGTTCTGACTGAAGAACTTATGGCAATTCTGCCACATAGCAACACTATTAATACGGTGGATTTCTCTCCAGATAGCCGGGTGCTGGCTAGTGGAAGTGAAGACGGAACGATTCAAATCTGGGATGCCGGTACTGGAGATCAAATAGACGTATCTAACCAGCATGAAGACTCTGTTTGGGAAGTGGACTTTTCACCAGATGGTAAAATCCTCATTAGTGTAGGGCTGGATGGCACAATTCAATTATGGGACCTCGTGACACCTGGTGATCAGCTTATCGAACCGGTTCAACATAATAGTCCTGTTTATGCAGTGGATTTCTCACAAGACGGAAGCAATTTTGCGACCGGCGGAGCAGACAGGGAAATTCGAGTATGGAACACTCATACGCGTGAGATTACTTCTACTTTCAAAGGGCACGACGATATAATTCCGATTGTCGAATTGTCCTCAGATGGCACTACTCTTGCAAGTGGCAGTTTAGATGGAACTGTTCGATTATGGGACATGAGACTTCCTCGGGAACGCTTAACACTTGCAGGGCACACTGGTGGCGTTAAAGCATTGACATATACAGAGGATAACCGCATTCAAGCATGTGGTCCTGGATTAGATAACAAACTCCGGCTATGGGATGCAGGTACAGGTAGGCAGCTTTCCAAACTTCGTGAACATAGGGGGTTAACGCAGGCAGTCGCCTTCTCAAAAGATGGTAAAATCCTTGCGAGTGGTGGAGGTGGAGCTGGCACAATTTTCATATCAGATATCCACAGGGAACATAATGATAACACGGACTTTAATAGCGAAGATGGTCTGTTACATATATTGATGGGGAATCCACAAGGCATTACAGCGTTAGCACTTTCACCGGCGGGTACCACCCTCGCCAGCGGCGGAGCGGATGGGAGAATTTATCTTTTGGATATTTCTGATAGAACAGAACTGGCAACCCTAAGAGGTGCTCAAGGCACCATCACTGCACTAACATTTGTTATTGATGGTACACATCTTTTCAGTGGTGAAGAAAACGGAACTGTCCGACAATGGGATGCAAGGACCGGCAGAGAAGTGCGACATTTCAGAGGCTCATTCAGTCCAATTACCGCACTTACATTTTCTGCGAATGGTCGTTTTCTCGCCATTGGAGATAAGATAGGAAAAATTCGGTTATTCGATTTTGACGCAGAACCCGCCGAACGCGAAAGCCGCATTTTCACAAGTCACACCCGTAAGATAACCGCTCTCATGTTTTCTGAGAACAGTGATACGCTTGTTAGTGGTAGTGAAGATGGTACCATTCTTCTTTGGGATATAAACGAAATCCTATCACAAGAACAGTAACGGTATATCAATCCAAACACTATCAACTTCATAGTTGCATCAAATTATCTCAAGGTACTGCTCCGAGAAGTCAGATAATGTCTTCAGTACAACCTACCTAATACCGTAATTTATAACGCAAGTTGCCACTGATTTATAGACATAACACCGCTAATGAGGTTTAACAAATAAATTGGGTAATTGTGGCTCCGCGACGTGCGATAAATCGCACTACTACGAACCGATCTGCTTGTTAATCATACGTCTTAGAATTACCCGATTAAATTCTTAATCTTCATACGGGGTGCGGTCGCTTGAATATACCCTTTTCTATAAACATAGCACCCCTACCGGGTGAAGAAAGTGTCCGAAAAACTGTGTTACAATGCCCAAAATCCGTTGGTAGCAACTTGGGTTAATTTATAGTAGATTTTACAATTAACGAAACGTTGTTGACTGGCGCACTTACAAAGTACGTCTACCAGTAGACAGCTACATATTTTTATATCGCATCATAAACGAAAATAGAGGAATCGCTATGAACATACGCATGGCTGAAAAGTATTATGCTAAAAGGCGCAGGAACATGGCAATTTTCTTTTCTCTGATAGTGCATGTGATTGCGATTATTCTGACTGCGGTATTGGTACTGAAACCCAAAATAGAACAGGTCATAGAAAATAGCATCGCTGTGGAGTTCGTCGAACCTCAGCAGCATCAGCGGACACAAGTTCCGAAAAAGATCATCCGAGAGGTGAAGCGGAAACAAACTACGGCGGGGCCCGCTATTCGTAGCGCAGCAGCAAAACTCCCGATGGCAGCAAGGTCGGCAGTCCCACAGATTACGGATACACCGAACTTAGAGGCACCTCCACTCCCTACAGTGACAGAACTCGCCCCTTCGCCAGAGGCGATTCTCTCGACGACTGATGTTAACTCGCCTACGATAGAGAGGGGCAGCGGAGAAATTGAGGGTGGAGACGCAGTACTCGGTTCAGGAAATAGTGGTAAAATCGTGAGACAACAAAGTGGCGGTGCTGGTGAAAGTCTCGGTAACTTAACGCAATCCGGTGGCGGGGGAGAAGACGGATTAGGGGAAGGGATCCCAGAAACGCTTGGCGGTTACAGAGATGAAATTGGGGATAAACTCGGCAGTATTATTGATGAAGAGGACGGCATCGTGCGTGGACATATTCGGCTGATCCGTCTAAAGCATCAAATGAGCGACTGGTGGCAGGACCCAACAGCGATTCCAGCCCTAATCAAATGGTTGCGTGATAATGCGCGAACGATTACTGCTGATATGAGATACGCGGGTGGCGCGTTGCCGCTCACAGATAACCGCATCCTGGATGCACCCCTCGTGATCATGACAGGACACGATCAAGCGATGTCGGGGTCCTACCAACAGTTAGCTGACCGCAATTCACAGGCATCAGGGTTCACGGATGCGGAGCGCGCAGCCCTTCGCAAATATATTCTCGATTATAACGGGATGCTGTTTTTCGACTACTGCGGGAACGGCGGTAACGAAAAATCGTTCGCTAATCTCGTAGAAACCGAGTTACGCACGATATTCCCTGAGTACCCGATGAAAACACTTGAAGTTCGGCATGAGATTTTTCAATCCTATTTCAAATTGACGAAAACGCCAGTGGGAGGCTCAACGTTCTGGGGAACAGGATACAAGGGCGGGAACGTAAAATGGCGACATATCAGGGGCATCTCGGTGCCGGGACGGTTGGGCAAGTCCCGTCTGGCAGTCGTATTTTGTCCGCTCGATTACTTGTGCAGCATGGAGACCGCAGAGATCGATAGCCGCGCGCCACTCGCCTCCAGACGCTCCTCGGATGTCTATCGGTTCATGACAAACATGTTTATTTACCAGATGCGGCAGCGAGCAGACAACAAATAGGGCGCGCGGCGTAAACGCGCCCCTATCAGCATTACATCAATGCGCCATTGCTGTTCAGCGAAAGTCCTTCGGTAAGCGTGGCTGATGACACCTATCCACACTACTCTTTTATCACAAAGAATTTTTCCTCTTTAATCCGTTCTTCAGGGAAACGTGCGCGCGCCCAGATCGCTTTTGCATTCTCAATCATTTGTGGATGTCCACACGCATAGACGACAGCGTTGGTATGGTCAAAGCCGAGTTGATCGCCGTACTTCCGGATCACATCTTCGGCACGTCCGCTTTCGCCTTGCCAGTCAGGATCCTCCCACGGCCGACTCACTGTGGGCACAAATGTGAACCACTCCTCCTGCGCCGCGAGTTCATTGAGTTCATCCATATAATACCCAAGTTCCCACGAACGGCTTGCCCCGACAATCGCTATAATCTGATGTGGACTCGTTTTGCCCTGTTCCTGCTCAATTTTTTGCGTCCGGGCAATGCTAATATAGGGTGCAGCACCGGTCACAGTTCCCGCCATGACGTGGCGCGTCATCCCGCTCTCTGTGTCCATCACAAATTTCCCGACGAGACGCTCGCGGATAAACACGGTGTCGCCCAACTCCAATGCCCAAAATAGAGGCGTGGTTGCACCTTCTGGCACCAATTCCACGAAAACTTCCATAAAAGGTTCATGCGGGGAGGAGACTATCGAATATGGACGTTGGACGATCTTGCCGTCAACCTCAAAACCGATAGTCGCGTATTGTCCCGGTATAAACGGTAACTGCTTATCAACACGGAATTTGAACGCGGCTAAATCTTCAGAGAAGTCCTCACGTTCAATGAGTTCACCTTTACAATATTGCGTTCTGGCGCGTCTTCTTTGCATAATCGTTCCCTTCAAAAATAAAAGATAGTAAAATTTTCGATTGGCTTTTCAGATATTATACGCCAAATAAAAACCTATATCAAGTTTTTTTGAATGGCGATCAGCAATTAGCAGTCGGAAACCGTCAGCAATTAGGAGACATCGCGAATAGGAAGTCGCTCCGACAGTTGTTGACTGGGTACTTGCAATTCTGGTGGCTTTGTGATAAATTACAACAGTAGCAGTGGATACGATTGCCCCCTTTGGTGCAATTGTGTACAAAACCTGCCCTATTTTGTGCAGCTTTTCTGGGTATCTTGCTAAAAATTGATTGTAGGGTCTTATTCAGATAGGCACGGAATTTGCTCAGAAATATGATATAGATTAATCTCCCCCAAAAAAGGAACCCAATTCATGAAAAAGCCAAAACTTCTCTATATCGTGTGTCTCTTAATTTCGTGTCTACTGCTATCAAACAGTTTCGCGCAAGAATATGCATCACAATGGCATTTACCCGAAGGTGCGAAAGCACGCCTCGGCAGAGGTAAATTAAACAACATCATATTTTCACCGGACGGCACGCGAGTCGCAGTGCCAACGTCCATCGGCATCTGGGTCTATAACGCGCATACGACCGAAGCCGTCTCGCTGTTTAGCGGTATACAAACAGGAGAAAAGGAAAAGTTTCTACCCACGAGACCACCGGAGGCACTGACGTTCTCCGCTGATGCGATCCTGATTGCGAGTGCACACGGAAACAGCATCTACGTCTGGGATACCGCGACAGGTACGGCGTTTGCGCTGCTTGATGAACACCCCGACGTAATTAAAGGAATCGCCCTTTCACCCGACAGCACGAAACTCGCCACCGCAGCAGGAGACTGGACGGTGCGTTTATGGGAGGTAGGCACTGGTAAATATCTTAACAGTCTGACGGGACATGCTGGAGCAGTCAATGCAGTTGCATTTTCGCCAGATGGCAAAATACTTGCGAGTGCCGGAATCGCCCTGCGACTCTGGAATGCCGACACCGGCGAATTACTTCATGCAGATGACACGGATTTGGGATCCGCCACACAACTTGTCTTTTCACCAGATGGCAAAACGCTTGCGAGTGGTGGCGGATTGGATCGTATGGTGCATCTGTGGGACGTGAAAACTGGGACGCTCCTCAAATCACTCGAAGGACTTGACCGCGGCATTCGTGAAATAGTGTTTTCGCCAGATAGCGACACACTTGTCACCGTGAGTGCTGGGAGTATGCGGATCTGGGATGTTCGCACCGGCACCGAACAGAAAAGTCTACCTACACTTATAGATAAACAACCGCAACACATACCGCCTATTCTGAAGATCAAGCAGCTAAATCAACTTGTCCTTCCAAGACATCGGGACGATGTTTATTCCGCAAGGTTTTCTAAAGACGGTGAACAACTTGTCAGTGCCAGTAGTGACGGCAGCCTCCATGTCTGGGACGTTGAAACCGGTCTTTATCAGCAATCTTTAGCTCTCGGCGCGCCCACGGATTTAGTCAGCGTTCTCACCTTTTCGGAAGATAGTAAATACCTCGCGAGTGGCGACAAGTTTGAAGAAAGGATTCGCGTCTGGGATGCAGAAAACGCCACCCAAGACGCTATCCTTACGCCTGGGCAAGGAGATCCCCTTAACCCTATTCGTGATTTAACAGTTTCTCCCGGCATAAAAAAACTTGCTGGCAGTAGTCTTCAGGGCACAATTCAGGTCTGGGACGCTGCGACTTTAGAGCAGCTGTCTATTGTGCCAACAGGTCGCATCATACGTCTGTTGCCATTGGTATTTTCACCAGACGGAAAATTTCTCACGGGTAGCAGCGGCGAAAACCTTATCAGTAACAAGATAGAACTCTGGCAGACGGACTTCGGTGATCATCTGTTTACGCTTGAAGGTCACACACACCGTGTGAGTGCATATATATTCTCCCCAGACAGTAAGATCCTCGCCAGTGGCGGTGACGACGCAGCTATTGTTTTATGGGATGTCAAGACCGGCAACCAACTTGCCAATCTCACAGGACATACAAAGTCTATCAGTGCATTAACTTTCTCACCAGACGGAAAGACACTCGCAAGCGGAGCCAATGACGAAATCCGACTCTGGGATGTCAATACTGGCACTCTGATGAGTAACCTTGATGCTGCATTGAACGTCGCGGCGTTAGCCTTTTCTCCAGACGGAAAGACACTCGTAGGAGCAAGCGGCCACATGATCATCCTTTGGAAGTTAGAGACAATTTTCCAACCACACGCTGTGCTTAGGGGGCATCAAGGCACCATTTATGTGTTGATGTTCTCACCAGACGGCAAAACGCTTGCAAGCGGAGGCGCGGATGGCACCATCCTTCTTTGGGATATGGAACAGTAGTGACGTGCTTGCGAGTCACTACTTCTTTATGAACCGGACGCAAAAAGGGAGATTTACATGAAAAAGATAGGAATGCTCTTCATAGTCTTTCTGTTGATGGTTGGGCTTTTACCAAACGGAAGCCTCGCTCAGGACTATAGACAGTGGCGTTTACCCGAAGGCGCGAAAATGCGACTCGGAAAAGGATGGATAAAGGACATTACGTTCTCACCCGATGGCACACAGTTCGCTGTTGCAACTATGATCGGGATATGGATATATGACGCACACACTGGCGCGGAAATCGCACTGCTCAACGAGACACCGCGAAGGATCTGGGCACTCGCCTTTTCACCAGATGGCGAAAAGCTCGCGAGTTATGATGCAAACGGTAAAATCCAAGTGTGGAACACAGTCACCGGAGACTCACCGCTCACGTTTCAATTGACTGAAAGGGTTATCTCGGGGTACAGAAATCCCAGACACTTAGTATTCCTTGAGGATGGCAGACAACTCGTTATTGCTACAATGAATAGTACAGGACCGGTAATTCTTGTATGGGAACTTAACGCGGAGACAGGTCAACGGCTGCCCAAACGTATAGAAATGGATACTACGGTAGAGTGGTGGCGGACTTCGATACTGAAACTCTCGTCAGACGGACGTTTTCTTGCTGCTGCAACTAGGGATGCAACTAAGGATATGGAAAATAAAATTTTTGAAGTCCAAGTCTGGGATGCCACTACAGGACAACTGTTACACACCTTGTCCGAATACACATCAACGATCTCATCTCTGACATTTTCGCCTGATAGTAAAATGTTGGCAACAAGCGACTATCGGGAGATCCTGGTGTGGAACCTGGACACCGCCGATCAGTCGTCCGTTATACACAACCGGCGCGGGATTTCGGCATCCTTATTAGCCTTCTCACCGAACGATGGACTCCTCGCAAGTTGGGACCGGCGCGATGGGATCCGATTTTGGGATGTTCGCACGGGCGCGCAGCCCTACC
The DNA here is from genome assembly GCA_009843785.1 of Candidatus Poribacteria bacterium. Taxonomy (GTDB): domain Bacteria; phylum Poribacteria; class WGA-4E; order WGA-4E; family WGA-3G; genus WGA-3G. Next base: position 23,843 of record VYCT01000160.1, read on the forward strand.
GAAATTTACGGACGCAAGGTTCCGACAGACATAAGGATTATGTTTATACTTTGGCATTTTCTCCGGACGCAAAAACGCTGCTGACTGGCAGTGCAGATGGAACGCTTCGGGCGTGGGATGTTGCTACCGGGACACAACGCTTCTCTTGCACGGGGCACATTCGGCGAACTGACGGACTTGTATTTTCTGAGACGGGCGAAACCCTCACCAGTGTGAGCCAACCCGTAAATCCGAGAGGTAAAGCGCAACTCCGTCAATGGGATATTAAAACCGGAAGCCAACTCGCCACTGATGTGTTTAATACTGTGACCGATCCAGTAATGTCCCCGGATGGCAAAATCCTCATCACACGGCAGCGAAATGGTATCATCCATATAGGGGGACCGGACCCCAAACATACTTGGGGCATTTTAGAAGTACATCGTCGGCGCGAAATGAATATCCAATTCGCATTCAGTGCAGATGGAAACACTTTGGCAACAGGTGGTGAAAATAACGCCGTTTACGTGTGGAAAGCAGCGGATTACCAGGATCTAAAGCGCGCCTTCCTCAGTTCCGATGAAGCAATTCACCCTCACCTTACACTTCAAGGACACACAGACCGAATTGAAGCGTTAGCATTCTCGCCCGACGGCAAAACACTCGCAAGCGCGGGCCGGGACAAGACAATCCGACTGTGGGATGTGGAAACAGGTGATTCTGTCTTCACGATTACAGGACATAGAAACGACATCAGGACGTTGGCATTCTCACCCAACGGAAAAATGCTCGCAAGTGCAGCGTTCTCTGAACTCTACCTATGGAACACTACAACATCCAATCAAATAACCTCAATCCTCATACAACAGCGGGAGTTAAACAGCACGCTGATATTTTCACCCGATAGCAGCATTCTTGTGAGTGGGAATCAGTATGGTGTGATTCAATTGTGGGATGCCTACACTGGGGATATCTTATCGACATGTACGGGTCATGCATTTTGGATAAATGCGATGGCATTCTCTGCAGACAGCAAAACGCTTGCAAGTACAGGTTGGGGTGGCACAATACTGCTCTGGGATTGGGAAACAATTGTTGAAATGGATGATAGGTGATTACCGCTACACCACACAAAAAGGGAATTAAAAATGAAAAAGTCAATACGCCTCTATATTGTTCTACTCTCAATTTCGAGCCTATTCCTGTCAAACGGATTCGCCCAAGAGTATACAGGCTGGAATTTACCCGAAGGCGCATCAACACGCTTTGGAAAAGGAAAAATAAACGACGTGAAGTTTTCACGCGATGGCACCCTATTAGCAGTCGCAACCCATATCGGTGTTTGGCTGTATGACGCACCCACTGGCGCGGAGATTTTACTACTCAATAACAAACCCAAAAGCGTCAGAACAATAGTTTTTTCACCGGATGGGAAAACGCTTGCTGCGGGCGGTCGCGCCCCAGAAAACGCAATTCAATTATGGGATATTGATACGAGTACACAAGTATCTGCGATGGGAAAAGGTATAGGTTCCGTTGGCGTGTTAGCTTTTTCAGAGGATGGAAAGACACTCGCAAGTGTCGGATCGAGCCGAGGACTCCAGTGCTACGTATGGGATGTAGACACAGGTCTTGAGGTCTCACACTTTAAAGGGCAGCAAAACCACTTCAATTTCGGTGTATTGGCAATATCACCCAACCACCGCTTTTTTGCAAGTGCTGGTGGAAACAAAGTGTTTTTATGGGATGCAGAGACCCAAACCCTGAAACACACCATCGAAGGTGGTAACGATTCCGTTTGGGCTTTAACTTTTTCACCGGATAGCAAAACACTTGTCGTCGGATCCGCGACAATCCGATTGTGGGACGTAGAAACCGGCACCCAAATGTCCAGACTCGATGGACACACCCGCAGTGTTAATGCTCTTACTTTCGCACCAGATGGAAAAACCTTAGCAAGTGGTGACGCCAATGGCGAGATTCGGTTGTGGAACATCGCTGCTGGCGGTGATCAACTCACGCTACCCCGTCTGCTGGGCTCCATTACCGGAAAAAATAAACCACGTTCTGATAAACGCGTCCTTACCGAACACAAGCGTCACATTGAGGCTTTAGCTTTCACTGCAGACGGAACAACTTTGGTCAGTGCAAGCCGCGATACCACTATCAGGTTATGGGATGTTGACACCGGAAACCTGCACTTAACGATAGAAGGGCATACGGAAGCGATTAAAGCACTCCGCTTCCTTGAAGATGGCAAAACACTCGCGAGTGCTAACTCTGATGGCACACTGCGGTTATGGAACACCGAGACACAAGATCAGCAATTTATCTCAATCGAACACCGGTGGGCTGCCTTGGATTTTGCGTTCTCTCGAGATGGCAAAACGGTAGCACTTGGATACCCTGGCAGCAATGTGAGATTGTGGAATACAGATACAGGAGACGATGTCACTATTTTCAGAACAGCACATAAAGGCTATATAAATCACGTTAAATTCTCTCCAGATGACAAAACTCTTGCCAGTGGAAGCCGCGGCGGAACAGTTGAATTGTGGGATGTCCAAAGCCATCAGCGTATCACTACACTGAGAGGACATACGAATGAGATTTGGGCGTTGGCTTTCTCGCCCGATGGAAAAACCGTTGCGACCGCAGCACTGGGTGAAACAATTATTGTGTTGTGGGATGTTATCAACATTGGACGCAAAACCGGCCTATTGGCGGAACACACCACTGGAGCGTTGGTTTTCTCACCCGATGGAAAAACCGTTGTCAGTGGGCATAGAGATAGGCGCATTTATTTATGGGATGTCGCAACCGGCAAACAACTTTTGACTTTCACCGGAGAGGCTGGCAGCGTCACTGCTTTTGCGTTCTCTCCAGACGGAAAAATCCTCGCGAGCGGCAATAGTAATGGTGCTATACAGTTATGGGATCCAAGTACATATACACCCATAGGAGACCCACGCATTGGACATGGCGGTCTTGTCAATGAACTCGCATTTTCACCTGACAGCGACACGCTTTTCAGCGGCGGTTTGGACGGGACAATCCTCACATGGGATCTGGAGAAGATCATTCACGAAGACAAGTGAACGTTCGGATCGCGGGCGGAAAACAATCTCAGAAAAAGGAGATTCACTTGATGAAGAAGACCGGACTGTTTTACATTATTCTCCTATTGATAATAGGGCTTCTACCAAATTGGAGCCTTGCACAGGATCACTTTTCTGAAGGCGCGAAAATGCGACTCGGCAAAGGCAGGATAAACGACATCAAGTTTTCACCGGACGGCAGCCGCTTCGCAGTCGCAACATCGATCGGTATCTATATGTATGACGCGCACACCGGTGAAGAACTTTCCTTAATGGCTGTGCTTCCCGGGGAGGGACGCGAAGTCACAACCATAGCATTCTCACCCGATGGACGTACCCTTGCCAGTGCTGAATGGCGTGGCATCGGAAGGTTATGGGATGTCCTTACCGGCAAACCGATAGCCACTCTCCAAGGGATTTCGCACCCACACGAAATAGGACTGATAACACTCGCCTTCTCTGCGGATGGCATGAAATTGGTCGGGGCAACTGTGAATAGGGAAATTAGCACGTGGGAACTCGGGGTAGACATAAGATCACCAACCATTTTGCGACAGATCAAAGGTCAAAATCCGTGGACCTCTCCTCTATATAATTGGACGCTACTTTCACCGGATATACGTCTGCTTGCCGACACAGATGAAGATTGGAAAAATGAAAAATTCCAAATTCAGCTATCGGACGCTACTACTGGTAAAGTGTTACATACCTTGGTACATACACAACCAATTGAATCTATAGCGTTTTCAGGCGATAGCAAGACGCTGGTGAGCAATGGGTACACAACGATTCAACTGTGGGATACTGCGACTGGGAAACTACAATCGACATTGAACTGGAGGCGCGCCCCTCCAACCCACATGGCAGCGTTTTCGCCGAAAGGTAGGTTCCTCGCGAGTGGGCATCGGGATAGTGCTCGGTTATGGGATAACACCATCAAACAGAAACAACAAGCGGTCTACGCTATTGGCGATTATCAACACACGTTAGAGCTCCACGGACATAAAGACTATGTTTATAGGCTGGCATTCTCGCCAGACGAAAAAACATTGCTCACGGGAAGTAAAGATGGGACGATACAAGCGTGGGATACTGCGACGGGTAGACATCGCTTTACCTGTACGGGATACCTTGAAGGTTTTCGAGGATTGGCATTTTCACCCGATGGA
>VYCT01000160.1:28188-37094 GCA_009843785.1 Candidatus Poribacteria bacterium
GGATTGGCATTTTCACCCGATGGAAAGATACTCGCAAGCGGTAGTAATCAGCTCTTTTTGTGGGATACAGCCACCGGTGGACAACTTCGGACAACCTCTCGGGAGTTGACTTCAGGGATCTCAACTTTGGTCTTTTCACCGGATGGCGACACGCTTGTTGCCGGGAATTGGGATGGCATCCTCGAATTGTGGGATGTCCGCACGGGTGGGCTTTTGTCCACTCACACAGGACACACAAAGGGAATTAATGCCCTGAAATTTTCTGCTGATAGCAAAACTCTGGTTAGTGCCAGTTTTTGGGGGACAACCCTCGTCTGGGACTGGGAAACACTTAAGAAAACTGGTAATTGATAATGACGGTACAGTTGCAGTGTATTACTGATACCACCAAAAGGATTTCTAAAATGAAAAAGCCGATACTTTTCTATATTGCTTTACTGTTAATTTCAAATCTATTCCTGTCAAATGGAAGTCTCGCTCAAGATTACACACACTGGAATTTACCCGAGGGCGCGATCGCACGTCTCGGAAAAGGTTCCATAAATGACGCGGAATTTTCACCTGATGACACACGGTTAGCAATAGCATCTGACATCGGCATTTGGATTTATGATGCACACACCGGGACCGAGATGCGATTTATTCAGATACCACCGCGCGGGGTCAGGACTGCGAACGCTATAACTTTCGCTCCAGACGGTAAAACCCTCGCCGTTGGAAATTGGGTTTTGGGTGGTGCTGTTGAGTTGTGGGATAGCACAACAGGTAAGCGTTTGGCTATCTTGACAGAAGACATTGGTCGCGTAAAAGGATTAAAATTCTCAAGTGATGGCACAATGCTCGCTTGCGCGAGTTGGCACCGAGAGGTTGAATATCACATGTGGGAAATTGCCACGCGTCGAGAGGTCATAAGTTTCGTAGGCGAGCAAGACGGACTCTATAACGGATTGGCACTCTCACCAGACGCACATTCTGTTGCAAGTGCAGGTAGAGAAGCGGTCTTTTTATGGGATGTTCCGACGGAGGGACTTCGGCGGACCATAGAAGGTGATGAACCCCTTGCATGGACTTTAGCGTTCTCGCCTGATAGTAAAACACTTGTTGGTGGACAAACAACGATGCGGCTGTGGGATGCCGAAACCGGGGATGAACTCTCAAAACTTGAAGGACACACGCGGAACGTGGATGCGATCACCTTCTCGCCAGATGGAAAAATCCTCGCAAGTGGCGATACTGGCGGGAAAATCATGTTATCGCGCTTTGACCCGCGTACCCAGAAACCGAATAGCCAAAAACCTACGCTGCCGGGTCTATTGCGTTCTTTTACGGGTGAGAAAACGCCTAAACATGAGAATCGCACACTAACAGAGCACACACTACCTGTTAAGGCGTTAGACTTCACCGCTGATGGTAAAAAACTTGCCAGTGGAAGTCATGATGGTACAGCAAAGGTGTGGGATGTTCCAACCGGGAATTCAATCCTAACCCTGCAAGGACATACAGGCTCAGTCAAAGCGTTACAGTTTTTTGAAAACGGAAAAGTGCTCTATAGCGGTTCCTCTGATGGAATCCTCCGAATATGGGATATAGAGACGAGAACTGAGCGGCTAATCCATACAAGACCGCCGTGGTTCGCCTTTGCAACCGCATTTTCCAGTGACGGAAAAACGATCGCTTCTACATGTTGGAGTGAAGTACGGTTGTGGGATACAAACAGACAAAGTTTCCTTGAACCGTTAACTGGACACGAACGCTTTGTTCTAACAGTCGCATTTTCGCCAGATGATAAACGCGTTGCCAGCGGCAGCAGAGAAGGTAGGGTTATATTATGGGATGTGCCAAACCATCAACTTCTTTCTATTTATGATGTCCACACGGATGAGGTCAACGCAGTGACCTTCTCACCAGATGGTAAAAAGTTAGCGAGTGCCAGTAAAGATGGGACAGTCTATCTACTGGATCTTCACACTGAGGAAGAAACAACACTGTTCACTGAACCTAACCGTGGTGTTAGATCAGTGGCGTTCTCGCCAGACAGTAGCACACTTGTGAGTGGACGTTGGGATGGAGCAATGCAAATATGGGATGCAGAAACCCACCAGCACATAGCAGACTTCATGGACGCGAGAGGAACTATTGACGGACTTGAATTCTCACCTGATGGGAGAATGGTTGTAACCGGACTGCACGGCGGTTTAATTCGGATTTGGGATGTGGAAACAAGAACCTTGCTTCACCAATTTCGGACAGAGGAAGCGGCATCACCTACAACTTTCGCATTTACGGCGGATAGCAAAACCCTTATTAGTGGAAGTACAGCAGGCACAGCCCTCGTTTGGAATCTGGCGGATATCCTTCAGAAAAACAGATAAACGATCAACCCGTACTTGTAAATGGTTTTGAAAAAAGGAGAAAAACTTGACGAAAAAGATTGGAGCGTTCTCCATAGTCACCCTATTGATTGCCGGAATTTTGTCGAATGGAAGTCTTGCGCAAGATTATACGCAATGGCAGTTACCTGAAGGTGCGAAAATGCGCCTCGGAAAAGGTGGAACAAACGACATCACCTTTTCGCGGGATAGCACACAATTCGCCGTTGCAACTATCATCGGGATATGGATATACAACGCACACACCGGCAAAGAACTCGCACTCCTAACCAGGCATGAACAAGAGGTGAAAGCAGTGGAATTCTCGACCGATGGACACACGTTTACCACTGTAGATGCTGGCGGCGAAACTCGCTTATGGGATGCCACCACCCGTAAGCCAATCTCCATTTTAACCGAACCTACAGATTTAGTTGACAAGGTCACTCTTTCATCGGATGGTACGAAACTTGTTACCGCCAACAAGGACGACACATTTCGGTTATGGCATCTTGCGAACACCGATCAAGAGCCGATCCTCATAAATGATACCGAGCAAAGCGTTTTAGCAATGGCACTCTCACCGGATGGAAAAATCCTGGCAACTTCAAAAATACCACACCATAACTCAATATCACAAACCCCGGTCGAAAATTTCAGGCTACAAGTGTGGGATACAACCACGCAAGAGATGTTGTTCAGTTTGTCAGGAGATACCGCACAGATTCATACCTTGGCGTTTTTAACCGATAGTAGAACACTTATGAGTTCAGATATAGACGGAAAAACGCAATTATGGGATGTGGATACCGGTACCTCTCGACCCATCATCACAGAAAATGAAGATCACGTACGCGCATTAGAATTATCGCCGGATGGCAAATATCTCGCAACTGGACATTCAGATGGAAATGTTCAATTATGGAACATCACCACCGAAGCACAGCAAACCGTATCCCATCAGGTGTTCAAGGGACACAGACACCCCATTTCTACGTTGGCATTTTCGCCAGACAGTAAAACACTGCTCACAGCAAGTGAATCGGGAACTATCCGAGCGTGGGATACCGCTACCGGCAATCAACGCTTCACGATTACAGGGCACATAGGCCCTATGCTACACCTAACATTTTCTGAAAAGGATAGTGCCCTCATGAGTATAAATTCACCTAACTCGGTTAGACTCGGGTCCCGCTTTCAGCACAGGCAATGGGATGTCAGGACAGGCAAGCCGTTATTCACCCATTTTTTCGAGTTAATTGGCGCGGAAGAATTATCGCCTGACGACAAAACTGTCCTCGTCGATTATCTCGATGGCACATTGAATCTATGGGACATTTACACGCAACGCACACGTTCCACTTTGAAAGGGAATTTGAAGGATGACTTGAATGTCCTATTCGTGTTCTCCTTAGATGGTAAAATGCTGGCAGGTGTGGGCAAAGATCGCGTGATTCGTGTGTGGAAAAATAAGCAATCCACATGGCAACGGTTCTTTTCCGGTTTGCCTTTGGGGCGATCCCTTTTCGGATCCAACCCACAGTTTACGTTTAAGGGTCGTAAAACAGATTGGCTCGGCGGGATGGCATTCTCACCGGACGGGAAAATTCTGGCACACGCAAGAACATTGCCAAGCACGATTAACACAACAATCCATTTGTATAGCACAGAGACAGGTGAAACGCTTCCCACGTTCAAGGCGTTCACAGATCGTATCTCTACCTTAGTATTCTCGCCTGATGGGAAAACCCTCGCCGGCGGAAATCGAGAAGCAATCTATCTTTGGGATACATCAACAGGGGCACAGCTGGGGGTATGCACACCCGAACGTCTCTCAGTAAGCATGACATTGGTATTTTCGCCAGATAGCAAAATTCTCGTGAGCGCGGCTCGTGGAACAGCGGTTAAATTTCCGATGGGCACGGTTAAAACAGCAGGTAGCGGTTGGGTAACCGAAGCTACGAATGTACGTGGCGGCGGGAGCATCCAACTGTGGAATGCGCGCACGGCGGGTCTTCTTTCCACGCACATAGGGCATACAGATCGCGTACAGACACTGATATTTTCTAAGGATGCGAAAACCCTTGCAAGCGGAAGCGCAGACGGCACAATCCTCCTCTGGGACTGGGAAACACTCAAGAAAACCGGTAATAAGTGATCACCGGACAGTTATAGCGTATCACCATTACCAATACTACAAAAAGGAATTTGAAATGAAAAAGTCAATACCTCTCTACGCCATTTTACTGTCAATTTTGAGTCTATTCCTGTCAAATGGATTCGCCCAAGACCCTACACAGTGGCAGTTACCTGAAGGTGCAAAAATGCGCATTGGCAAAGGTACGGCAAGCGACATCACATTTACCCCAGATGGCGCGCAATTTGCTGTCACTACCAATATTGGCATCTGGATATATGATGCGAAAACGGGTGCAGAAATCAGCGTGCTTAAGCAACCTGATCGCGGTTACGGGAAAATAGCCTTCTCACCAGATGGAAACGTCCTCGCTTCTGCAACGGACAGTAACGGACGTGGAGAAGTTCAATTGTGGGACACAGCTGCTGGACAACTTATCACAACGCTACCGTCACCTACGGGCATCTCCTCTCTATTTTTTTCTGAAGATGGCACGAAACTCGCCTGTGCAGGCTCTTCAGGGCGTGTTCATGTATGGGAGATTCGCCCCGAAACACCGCCCGTGCTTCTTACAGACATAAGATTATATTTTGAAAGTTGGAGCGATTCTTGGCTAACCGAACTCTCACCGGATGGACGTTTTCTGGCTATCACAATACCCAATTGGCAAGATAAAGACTTCTCAATCCAATTGTGGGATGGTCAGACAGGAGAACGCTTGCATACTTTGAGGGGTCATAAACGATCAGTCACTGCGCTAACATTTTCACCCGACAGCAAGACATTAGTCAGTGGCGATGCGTATGAAACAATTCGTGTGTGGGATACTGAATCGGGCAACTTACAATCGACACTGCGATGGCGGGGGCGCACCGCAACCCATGCGTTAGCATTTTCGCCGAAGGGTAGATTTCTGACCAGTGGGCATGATGAGAGGATACGCTTGTGGCATTATACGGTTGGCGAGGTGCAACACTGGGATTATGCAATCGGTGCATATCAAAACATCATGGATTTAAAAGCACACAAAGACTCTGTTTACAGATTCGCATTTTCGCCTGACGAATTGACGCTGCTCACTTTTAGTAAAGATGGCACCATTATCGCATGGGATACGACCACCGGTAACCAACGTTTTACGTGCGAAGGTCACCAGCAAGGACTCCAGGTTTTAGTAAGTTACCAAAAATTTCACGTCGTTGCCCACAATCTCGATGAAACAGGAGACCTCAAGGCTGAATGTAAAGCGTACCTCGGTGAAGGCGTACGACTCGCCGACTGGAACGACCTCCTCGCCTATTACCGAGAGGGCGGTTCAATGGCGGATTTCATCACCGAACTCAAAATACCGATCGAGTATGCTCATCCCGAGGATATGGAAGCCATCCCGAACACCGGCTATCGTATTTCAAGGAACGGCGAGCTGCGATGGCAAGGGGATCGCCACTACTTCTTTGCGCGGCATGATCACATCAAGCGCGCAGATTTTTTAGCACACGACAACATCGACAATTACTTACTATCACTGGGTTCATGGTTCGGCAAGGGCGGCTTTGCACTCTGTTATGGGGACCTTAATAGCGCAGAGCCACCGCCAGACCCTCCACAACTACCAGAGGTTATTTTATCACCCCCTGGAACCCAACTGCTTGATCAATGAAACTAACGCAGAAAATCTCTACATCTCCGCCAGCTTTTTCTGCAGCCACCGCGTCATCGGAGCGTGTCCGGGATCACAGACCTCAATGAAATGTCCCGGCAAGGGTTGACCGATCAACGCCTCAACATCCCGCCGCCGTTCTGCGACAACTGTCGGATGGTCACTCACAACGTTTACCTTCTCTTCGGGATCGTTACGGACATCAAAGAGTTCGTCGCCTTTCTCATCGTTATAGCCTACGGACGTACAGAAGTTCCAGTGGTCATCGCGCACGCTGACGCGCCCACGTGCATTACCCGTCGCAAAGCCAGCCCAACCGGTGATAATCCGTTCGCGGAGAGATGCCTTCTCTTGGGTAACGAGTTGCCACATATCCTCACCATCCGTCCAACCGCACGGAATGCCGAGCTGATTCAGGAGTGTCGGCATAAGATCGTGATTCTGCACAAATGCGAAAATTTCCTTGTCATTCGGTCCTTCAGGATGTCGGATCATCAAGTTCAGCTGCGTGTTGAAGGGGTGCAGTTTGTTCGCACCCTTCCCGAAACTCCCGTGGTCGCGGAGTTGCGTGCCGTGGTCGGACATCAGCACAACCAATGTATCGTCTTTGATGTTCAACTGCTCTATCTTATCAAGTAGCACACCGACCCATTTATCGACAAATGTAACTTCACCGAGATAGAGTGCCTCAATGCGGCGGAGTTCATCTTCCGTAGGACCGCCGCCTTCGTTCGCAGCACCTGTGGAGATGAAATCTTTACCGGAATAGTCAGAAAAATAGATGTCTGCGTAGGACTTCGGCGGATCCCACGGTTCATGCGGATCGAAACTATCTACCCATAAGAAGAAGGGACCAACGGTATGATTATCCTCAAGCCAATCAGACGCAGCACGGAAGACGCGCGCACAACTATAGTCATCTTCTGATTGCCGATGCCGTTGCGACAATAGATAGTTGACGAGCCCGGCGTGTCGTTGCCAGTTGATGGGTTCACGAACATGTTTTCGGAGTTGTTCTTCAATCAGGCGTGGATCGCCGCTGTGCCAATTATCTGATTCCTGTCCACGGATGAAATCGAAATGCGCAAACCCGCGCGAGAAATTCATCGTCGGCTTGAACATGTGGTAGGTATCAGCAATCAGCGCGGTGAGATAACCCCGTTCCAATAAGACCTCGGCAATTGTATCCTGTTCGGGTGGAATCTTATGCCAACCCGGAGCGTGGTGCCAATGTCCCCGCCGATCAAAATTATATCTCCACGGGAAACTCCGCATGCCTGTGAAGTTACCACGGCGTATCTGAAGCGTCGGTTGCCCTTCGCCAAATGCGCGTGTGAAACGGACGCTCTCCGATGCCAAAGCATCGAGGTTCGGGGTTTGCACGTGGCTATATTTTTTACCTTCACCGATGATGTCGGCACGAAAGGTATCTAAACAGATACAGACAATGTTCATAATTTTAAGCTCCTCTCATTTCATCAAGGATCATCCCGGCAGCCTCTAAGGGGTCATCCGCCTCAAGAATCGGTCTGCCGACGACAATATAATCCGCGCCTCGCTGGATCGCCTCTGCTGGTGTAGTAATGCGACGCTGGTCGCCGGTCTCCGCCCACTCCGGACGGATCCCCGGCGTAACAATCAAAAAGTTATCGCCACACGCTTTCCGAATCGCTTCAATCTCCAACGGCGACGCAACAACACCGTCCAATCCTGCTTCTTGTGCCAACTGTGCGAGATAGACGACCTGCTTTGTAAGTTGTCGTTCTGAGCCGAAATTCTGTTGAAAGCCGGTCTCATCAATGCTCGTCAGAACGGTTACACCGAGCAGAATAGGTCTCGGAATATTTGCTTTGTATGCGGCATCATCTGCGCTGTTTCTTGCGGTTTGCATCATTTCAAATCCACCGGATGCGTGCATGTTAATCATATTTGCGCCGTGTTTCGTCATCGTGCCAACATCGCGTGCGACTGTATTCGGGATGTCGTGGAATTTCAGGTCAACGAAAACTTTATGCCCATTTTGCTTAAACCATGGAAAGACTTCCATCCCAAGCGCACTAAACGCCTGAAAGCCCATCTTAAACCAACGGACTGTATCCATAAGCGTTCCAGATAGCCAGTCAATCTCTTCACCGTCATCTGTATCCAATGCAACGATTAATCTGTCTCTCAATTTTCTAATCTCCTGTGTAGGGATGGTGCGCGTTGTCTATTGCCCAACGCAAAGCGTTCTTCTGTCAGGATTATTGGAACATTCGGTTTTCATCAAGTTCCGCTAACTCTGGAATGTGTTTACGTTCATAATTTTCAATGAGCCCAAAAACGAATAGCATCAATGGAGTAAGGAGATGATCTTCGTCGTCGCGGACCACTTCCGTTAATTCTCCGAGTAGGACTACCAATTGTTCGTAATCGTTTTCTGTTAAGGCTACGATGGTGTTATCTTGGCATTTGCCAATTGCCTCGTTTAAAATGTCCAATGCTGCAAAGGATCGCGAGCCCTTCGGAATATTGTGCTCAAATTTGACTTGTGCTACATTAAGCGCAGCGTGTTTTTCGGTTGACATATTATACTCCTGCATTTATCAATGGCAGACCAACGATGTTTCTCAAGGTCTCCACTTACTATATTCAGCGTGGGTTAACACATGACGAATAAACACAACCTGCTCGTCATAGTGGATAGTTATACCAAATCTAATTGATGATCCATCTTAAAATGCCACCATTTTTGAATCAT
>VYCT01000132.1 GCA_009843785.1 Candidatus Poribacteria bacterium
GTCTACAACTGGGCAGAGGACTATAAAAACGCGTTTGACTTGGCGGATTACGCTGTGAAAGAATACCCAAATGCTGTCACCGAAAGCACGCGTGCGATTCGGGATTTTGCCCTGGAGAAACTCACTCCTAAAGTGGAAGAACCGGTGCAGTTTCAGGAGAAGGAGTGGTAACCGATGCGAAAAGCGTTTCTATTGGGCATTCTGTTTTTCATTACAAGCGTCGCCACTGCAGATGTAACAGTCTTGAAAGTCGTGATACGTTCGGATCCACCAGGGCAATTGATGGAAGTGAGGCCTTCTATCTCAAATGCCCCGACGAATTCGCCGGCTCGAAAGTCAATAATGAAAATCTCTGTGCTTGCAACAGTCCGCGTAGACGGGAGTACATCCAAGCCCGTGAAAGTCAAATACATACGCGTAGGGCCGCGCACATTCGGGGGACATGTTCACCCGGGTCCCCCAGAGGCCAAGCGTGGCACGGTGACTCCGAGTTATGGAACGATGTCGCTCATACGCCGCTATCTCAACAACACCCGAGCAGATTACCGGTTTAATACTACTTATACTGCATCCGAGATTTCCGGCCGCTACAGGTTTAATGTACAAGTCGGTGGAAAATTATCAACAAGTGCCATCTGGGTTAAAATTCCAAGTTTAGTTAACCTCGCTCAATTTAGTGGTAACTGGATGCGCGTGGGTCAAACCAATACACATCCAGACAACCATTATGTAACAAATGAAGTTGCTACCGCCCTCAGAAGACTTGCCAAGGATTGGCGTAAGTACTGGAACGATCTACCAAAGGCGGAACGCGATAAGTACGATACCAGTGTTGGCACGCTCCATATCAATGATTGTAGTTTAAAATTGGGCGGACTTTTTGACATTAATGCAAACTGGAGCCCCTCACATAACACCCATCGTACAGGCTTTGATACCGATATCCGTACGGATAAAGTTGCAAATTCCGCAAGAACCGGAGGGATTCCTCCACGAGTGATGCCTAATTCTAATTTTGATCATAAAGCCAAATTTGAGGAGCTCGTAGATGATGCTTATCCTGGGGCAACAATCCTCCATGAAAACAAGGGTGAAGCCAACCCCAACGAACATTTTCACATTTTTTGGATCCCCAACAGAGATGCCCGCCGGTACGCGGGGTATAGATAGAAAAGGAGGCAGGCGGTGAAAAACGTAGCATGGCTTTTAATCTTTCTTTTATCAGTGTGGGTTAACGGAGTTGTAAGAACAACTGATGCTGCCACCCGGCAACAGTTTCAGCCACCATTGACTGAAGAAGAGATGTTAGACTGGCTAATTGAAAACAATCATGATGCGGAAAGGCTTCCGGGAGACAAATATCGCATCTATTGGCGAGACTATTTCCATCCAGAGCCAAATCGAACAGATGCGGCCGGTAAACGTTATCGCGTTAGCAGTTTTGACTGGGGCCCTCGAGGGGACGTTGCCGATGTCGTCGTTTCCTCCTCAGTAGAAGTAGCGATCCCTTGGGAACAGTTTAGTGCTTCACAAGGGTTACCGACTTTCCGGTACCGCTATCGTCTGGCGAGCTTAAAAACCAGCCTGCAGCCGGTTCGGAGTCTTCGGATTTACACAACTGATCTGCCTAGGAACTGGAACCGGAATATCTCGAACCCTCCGGGGTGGAGCAATGGCGGACAGCCTCCCCAATACGAGTGGGGCAGCAACCGTGTTCGCTGGAGTGTTAGAGATAGAAATTATCTGGTTGACCCGGGGGAATCCCAATCCGGGTTTATATTTCAATGCCAAAGTGTGCCGGGTATCCTTACCGCAAGTGTTTGGACAACAGGCCGCGATTGGAGCGGCATAGAAGGTATTGCCACACTAAGTCACACCGAGACTTCGCCGCGCGGTCCTATTATCGGCCCGGTAGCGATTCCTGTGGAAACAAGTGTGTTGGAACTCACGCGTCGGTTGGAAACCCTCACATCCCAAAGTGTAGAGCTCGAATGGTTGGATGCCAGTGCCGCAGCACCGTTACAGCAGCACTTAACAAGGACGATTACAGCGTTTGGAAAAAATCAGCACTCCCAAGCAAAACAGGAGATTCAACAGTTTGTTGAAGCACTAAATGCGCTGGAAAAACAGAGCCATACGGTAGTGTCCTCAGGATCACCCTCAACAGAAGGGGAGAAGCAGAACCCGGCGGAGCCCCCTATCATAGAGGAGGCACTCACGCTTTTGAAAACCAACGCAGCGTACCTCTTAACGAAATTCTAAATAACAATGCGCCAACGTCAATTAGGAAACACAAGACTAACCGTCTCCGAAATCGGCATGGGAACATGGGAACTCGGCGGACGTGAATGGGGCGACATCAGTGAAACAGACGCTGTCGATCTCCTCCGATACGCCTTTGAAAGCGGTGTCACCTACTACGATACGGCAGACCAATACGGCGGTGGACGCGCAGAACGGCTACTTGGCGAGGCTTTCTCAGCACTCGGTGAGAGAGTCGTTATCGCCACAAAACTCGGCTATGAATTGGACTCCGATGGCTGGATTAGCCACGGATGGGAACACCCGTCATTCAACGTTTCACCCGAATATATCCGATCCGCGGTTGAAGGAAGTCTCACGCGGCTAAAACGGGATGTTATAGATATTTACCAATTCCACTCGCCACCGCCTGCGCCTGCATGGGATGACGCGTTCGGCACGATGGAAACCCTCAAAACCGAAGGCAAAATCCGATACTATGGGATGGGGCTCGGTAGCGAGGCGGACGCACTGAAAGCGATCACAGAAACGGGGATCTCTTCACTGATGCTTACCTACAATATTCTCACCCAAGGGATGGCAACACCGGTGATGGAAACTGCTGCTGAAAAAGGCATCGCCATTGTCGTCCGGCAACCCCTGTCCTCTGGTCTGCTTTCTGGACACCTTAGACCTGATACCGTGTTCGCAGAAAATGACTATCGGAAAACCTGGCCCCGTGAGAAATTCCTCGCCGATCTGGAACGCGTAGAACAGGTAAAAGCGATCATCGGAGATAAGGCGCGAAGTCTGCCACAAGCTGCCCTCAAATTTATCTTAGCACACCCTGCCGTCTCTTGTGTTGTTCCAGGGATGATGACACCCGCGCAAGTTGACGACGGCGTTGCGACTTCAGGGGCGGCAGCACTACCTGCCTCAGTCTTGGACCAATTACGCAACAATTAAGGAAAATAGAAGATAAATGTATAAAAAAATTTGCCTGATAGGATTGGTATGTCTGCTAATCCTATCAGTTATGGCTAATACAACCCACGCGCAAGAACGTATTCGCGGACCTTGGCTCTGGATGATCGCACTCACCGAAGTCAACCAAGGCGGACAGGCTGCTACTGATATTGATTCCCTCAATGAAGCCAGCAAAGGCAGAACCAACGAAAAACAAATCGCAGAAAACGGCGCGAACGAAGGCGATGAAGTCAGCGGCTATAGATGGACACCCGGTGAACTTCCTGCGGACGGAAATATCAACGCCATGCTCGTTGACATCGGTATGACAGAGATCGCTGATTTCAACGATGTCACGTCTTATGCTATTATCATCATCGAAACCGACGCAGAGCAACGTAATGTGACGATGGGCGTCAGCAGCGACGACTCTATCAAAGTCTGGCTCAATGGCGCAGTCGTTCATAAGAACGCGGTCAACCGCGGACGTGGAGGCCCCAATGAATTCCAAGATGAGTTCCAGGTTAACCTCAAAGAAGGGGCGAATCTTTTGATGGTCAAAGTCAGTGAGCGCGGGGGCGGCTGGGGCATGAACGTCGGCATCGACGCAGATTTCGAGCACAGCCTCAACTTTGATGACTACGAACACGTCGAATTTGACGCGAAGGGTGACCCCATTCCCGTACAAGAATCCGCATGGGGGGCAAATAGACGCATTACCGGTCCATGGCTCTGGATGATCGCACCTACCGATGGCAATCAAGGCGGACAGGCTTCTACCGATGTCGATTCTCTTGATGATGCCAGCAGAGGCAAAGTGACCGAAGAAGACATCGCAAAAAACGGCGCAAGAAAAGGTGATGTTGTCGGTGATTATAAATGGACACCCGGCACGCTTCCTGATAACGGCGATATCAACGCAATGGTCGTGTCAATAGGGATGACAAATGTCGCGGATTTCAACGATGTTACCTCCTACGCTCTGATTACCCTTAAAACGACCAAAGCGCAGCGCGACGTTACGATGGGTGTCAATAGCGATGACTCTATCAAGGTTTGGCTCAACGGTGAAGTCGTTCATACCAACGCCGTGAACCGCGGGCGCGGCAATGCAAATACTTTCCAAGATACGTTTGATGTTGACCTCAAACGCGGTAGTAACCTGTTGATGGTGAAGGTCAGTGAACGTGGCGGTGGATGGGGGATGTACGTCGGCATTGATGCCGAATTCGCGCTCAGTAGTACGCCAGGTATCTTGTCCGTTGAACCCGCTGGTAAATTTATAACGAAGTGGGGGGAACTAAAACGCGCCCCTTAGGGCAATCCGTTTCAGCTACAAAAATTCAATTGAAAAATTAATTTGACTTTTTTGGTAACTTGTGCTAATCTGTTACGTTAGTTGAATAGATAGAACAACGATAACATAATTATCAGGACTTACGCAGTAGCGATTTTTATGGCAGGAGATTTTATCCATGAGATACTCCTTTTTAGCGTTTTCGTCTGTGGTAGGATAGAAACGCTATAAAGGAGTTTCCATGGATTGCCAAGCAAACCGCCAAGTGCTTACATTATAATGAGTAACTTGGGGGATTGGAGCCGCGACGTAGGTGAATTTCCTATGAGGCGTTCATATTTTGCTTTCGTTTGTTTAGTCAGATCTATGAAAAAAAAGTTCATTTTTTTTCATAAAATTTGAAGAGATGCTGTTAAATTTTGTTGTACAATTCTCTAAAATTTTTTAACAAGCAACAAAGGAGGAATTTAATTAAATGCATAAAAAATTATGCGTAATAGGATTGATATGTCTAATGAGTCTTTCGTTTATGACGCACATCGCTGATGCCGAAGAACCCATTGCGGGGCCGTGGCTCTGGATGATCGTACCTACCGATGCCGGTGTCGGCGGACAGGCTTCTACTGATGAAGATTCTCTGAGTGAAGCCAGTAAAGGCAAAGTCACGGAAGAAAAAGTCGCAAAAAACGGTGCCAAAGAAGGTGATGAAGTCGGAGACTATGAATGGACCCCGGGCGAACTCCCAGCGAACGGCGACATCAACGTGTGTGTCGTGAATATTAAGATGACAAAAGTCGCCGATTTCAACGATGTTACGTCTTACGCGCTCCTGATCATCGAATCCAGCAAAAAGCAGTCCGGTGTGACAATGGGTACCAGCAGCGATGACTCTCTCAAAGTCTGGCTTAATGGTGAAGAGGTCCATCGGATGGCTGTGAACCGTGGGCGCGGTGGTTTGCCGGCGAATATAAACGGCTACCAAGATAGGTTTGAAGTTGACCTGAAAAAAGGGGCTAACCTGTTGATGGTGAAGGTCAGTGAACGCGGCGGCGGCTGGGGACAGTACGTCGGTATTGATGCCGATTTTGAACACAACATAGATTTTGAGGGGTTTCAACCCGTTGAACCCGCAGGGAAATTAGCGACACAATGGGCACAAATCAAGAACGCCCGTTAGTATCGTCGCTTTCAATTAGGATAGGATAAATTTCGTTGCCAGTCTTCGGTAACTTGGATAGAAATATCTCACGTTGACTGTGCAATGAAAATGAAATTGTTCTCACATCACTTTTTAATCTTGATTTAAATTGTGATTATTTGTTAGACTACTATTAGAT
>VYCT01000233.1 GCA_009843785.1 Candidatus Poribacteria bacterium
GAAATAGACACATTTTTACCATAAATACGGTAATACCGACGATCAAGCAGCATGACATGCACGTGGATTTCCCACATATCGTCAATCATATTGCCAATCTTTATCGTGTTAGATTGGTTCTGAAGCTTGAACTTGTCCGATTTTCTCATGGAATATCACACATCACACCTCTTAACCCCTTACCAGTGGGTTGGCAAACACGCCACCAAGCAGTGACGCTGGTAATGTTTGCCAGTGTGATAGTATTAATTATACTACATTTTTACTACATTTGTCAAACCTTTTTTTGACACAACTATAGGCGGTGTCTACATCCCCGCCCTAAAGGACGGGGATTTGACACCGAAGATTATGCTAACGAAAGCTATACCCGTAGCATCAACGGGCGCGTCGCTTAGCGGCTAATAGTCGATTCATTGACGCTTCTGTTGGCTGCGATGCGGGTGTATCCTCTCTGGCGCGTTCGGTTGAAGGCACAGCCAGCGTTGTTGTGCCTACGATTTGTGTCCTAACAGGCTGCCCGCGCAGTCGTCCGAGAAACGCAGCGATATGCCTATTCGCTATGCTGTAGCGTCGGAGAATCATTTCTAACACAAAGAGGATGGCGGCAATAACCAATAAGGCTTGGGCAAGCGGGACCTGCCGCTCAATGGGTGCGCCTGCCGGTGCTGCTATCTGGGTCAGTGTGGGTTCGTAGATGCCAGCAGTTTCTGATGCCAGCGTTTTTAACAGGTCGGTATTGACCTCAAATTCGGCGTATTCCACCGGATAGGGGAGTGCCAGGACCTCAGTGCGTTTGCGCCCATCACTCTCACGCTGTGCAGTAACGATGTAAGATCCACTGTCCTGTACCTGAAACGCGCCGTTGTAACGCCGCAACGTCCTCTGTTGCATTTCAATGGGTTCGCTGCTTCCATTCGGACCAGCAACGCGGACCTCGTAAGCAGCTTGCGAAGGTATCTGTGTATCAATGCGAACTTCCGCTTCACCGTGGCGGAGCGATACAGTGAGATCAAAGTCGGCACCTGCATCCGCAGCGGGCAGCACCCAATTGACGACCTGCCCCCAAAATTTCCCGAAATTCTGCCACGGAATCCATTCTTCTGCCCACGCCGGTTTAGCATCCGATGTCCACGCGACCGTTTTCCCCAATCCGATATTCCATCCCGCAAGAATCGGTTCATCTTTATGCGAACGGATGAAAACTTGCGCGATATCCTTCTTCGTTGTTGCAACGTAACCGTGAAGTCGTGGCGGAGTGCCGATGCCCTCCACAATAGGTTCATTCGGAGCAGTGATAACAGGTTGAAAAGGTTCTTGAACGATGTAACGCTGCGTTTCTCGGACAGCTTCCGTCAGTACCATCGGCAGTTCTTGTAGATTTTGAACGGGGACAAAATGTCCGCCACTGGTCTCTGCAAGCTGCGTGAGAAGTGCCGCATTTGCATCGCCGATCGCAATCGCTGTGATGCTGATACGTGCTTCGGCAATTTGTTTGGCTAACTCCAGTAAATCGGATTTTGTATCATCGGATTTACCGTCCGATAAGAGAAGAATGTGCTTGCGTTTTGCGTCGCTTGCTTTGAGCATTTCGCCTGCGTCTTCGATCGCTTCTTTCATCAGGGTTGTGCCACCTGTCGGTTTGAGTTTTCCAACAGTTTGAAGGAGCCTATCGCGAGCAGATGTGAGTTGTGAGACAACCTGAGCATCCTTGCTTGCACTGAAACTGATGAACCCAGCAACATCATCCTCTTTAAGATTGTCAATCCCCGCACCGATCCCAGCAATAGCGAGATCTATTTTACGCCGTTGTCCATCAACATAATTTGCCATGCTCCCCGACGTGTCCAAAACAAAAAGAATCGCCACAGTGTCCTTCTGTTCACGTGGTGTCATTTCTACAGGAAGTATACGTTCCAAGACGGTATCGGTATAACCACCAGGCCCGTACGCACGTTCACCGCCGATAACGACTAATCCGTGCCCGAGGTCACGGACATAATTTTCGATGTTTTGCAGTTGCTCCGATGAGAGTGCTTCTGCAGAGGCGTTACTCAGAATTAGGCCATCGCTGCGTCGGAGTTCACTGAGATCCATCGGCATCTCCGCGGGTATCGTAACTTCTACGTCAAGGCCGTTCTCCTCAAGGACGGTTTTCAGGTGCGTAGCCTGTGCCTGATCCTCTTCTACATATAGCAGACGCGGTTGGTTTCCCTGAACTTTTACAACCGCATAGCCTTGATTATTCTCAAGAATTTCATCGGTTACATCCAGCTGCAGTTCATATCTATAGTTTCCTTCTTCCGAAACAGGTGGTACAGTTATAGAGACAGCGCGTATTCCACGCTGTAATGTCCATTCAAATTCATCAATGCGTGTCCCTTTGTGATAGAGGGTAGCATCTAACTTCGGAATGCTGCCATCGGTTTCAATCACTGCGTCCATCTCAAAATCCTGTCCTTTGCGGACTTCAGTCGGTGCCTGCAGCTGCACCACTCGTGCTGCGTCTTTAAGCGGGTCAAGCGGTAGTGTTGATATTTCGACATCACTCGCTGAGAGTAAAGGCAGATAGTCTGCCAAGCGTGTCCCACCCGCGTTATGAACCCCATCGCTTAACAACACAATCCGCCGATGATAACCATTTGGCAGCACTGCGATTGCGTGCTTAAGGGCAGTGAGAATATCGGTCCCATCTCGTTTAATTGTCTGTTCCGCGAGTGTCTCCAGCAGTTCTGTAGACATGCTTTCCAAGGGTTGATCCGCTTTCTGCCGAATTGCTGTCAGGACAGAGGTTTCACCTGCGAAACCGATGACACCGAACTGATCGGTAGGTCTCAATTTTGCGACAGCGGCGTTGATCTGTTTGACTGCTGCCTCACGCTGGATAGGCGGAACGCTTTCGGAAGTGTCCATTAGAAAAACGACTGCAAGTCGCTGTTCCTTGTGTGTCCGGTGCAAGCTCGCTAAGGCGAGGATTGCGCATAGGAGCGCGGCACCTCTCAGGAAGAAGGTTACGCTTTTTCGCCACTTTGTCGTACCGAGATGCGTCCGGCGTTGCACAAAGACTAACAAAGGAATAGCGATGAGTAGGATTAAGAAGAGTGGCGTTCGGAAATCAAACATCTTTAAATTACTTTGCAGTTCGGTAAGGTAAATTTGACGTTTCAAGTGCCTATTCCGTATATCCGCATGCGCCGTTGTTGCATGCTACGTTTTCGAGGCTAATTTTAACACAAAACAACTACCGACTCTTCAGAAAACTGCCAACCAATGATGACGAGTGAAATGATTAACTGCGGAGTTCCTCAAAATAGGCTTCCGCGGCTTGCGTTTCTGCCGCATGTGACATGTTATAACGTTGGCAGAGGGCGATATATTCGTTAATCAGTGTGCGACGCTTTTCGGGTTGCATCTCACCGCCAGCTACGAGCATCGCTTTGTAAGCAGGGATAGCGGCTTTTTCGACCCGTGCCCGAATTTCCGACTTCTCGGCGAGTGCTAACGCCTGCTGGAAATAGTCGAAAATGGTCTGCGCACTCTCGGCATCTAAACCTACATCCTCTGGAGTCGGGAAACACCGCGGGTGGAGCCCCTTTGCGTCAACGTTATCGTGAAGGAAGGCGATATATTCCAAAATCGGTGGTGCTGCCGCCTCGTAATGGAGATTCACAAATTCGTTTAAGAGTGTTTCAGCATCGAGATGCGGATTCCAGATAAGATGCGAAATTAGGTAATTTCGCAAGTCCGAAAATTCGCCTGCTAACCCGTTGCCATTTGCCTGCATGAAAACACCTTTCGCGTTATTGTGCAAAAAATAACGCACATTCGGCGCAATACTTCGCAGATTCGGGAAGGGTAAATCATAAGAACGGAAATTGGTATTATAGTTCCAAATCCAGATGTCGTCACAGATTTTGCCCCATGCGTTGGTATCTTGGCAAAAGGCTTGATTCTGCTCACAATCTGGGTTGTCAATGGCGTGGAGGGTGCAGCACTCAATGCTACAGAGTTGAATCTGCACGTTGTGCCGAGGGGTTACCGTCTTAGGCGGTTCGCGGGTATACCAATACGCCAATGTCCCGACTTTGACGTGCGGGTGTGCTTTCTCAATGCGTTCCGCAACAGCATTGACGAAAGTCAGCTGCGATCCCATCGGTGAATCTTCCGCTTCGTTAAGCGTCTCACACGTTTCGCATCGACAATACGCCGCCGTATCCGCTTGACTCACACTGATATTGGTGGCTTCTGACCGCTCCGTGAGTTGTTGAATTGCGGATGCCGCAGCAACTTCAATAACTTCCGGATTCGTCACGCATAGCTGCGGGCCGCCACCATGGGTATTCGTATCCCGTTTTCCGTCCACGAGTGCATAGTACTCCGGATGGCTCTCGCCATAAGTACCGTAAGGAACCAAGGCATGAAATGAGTGGTTGATCAGCTGCTGTTGGGTCTTTCCGCCGAGATTTTCAGCATCTGTAACAGTGTTGACCTTCCGTTTCGCCGCGAATGTCGGATCCTCTGAATTCTCTCGGTAATAACTCCAACGGAACGAAAATGGTGGGGAGTAGGTGTAACTTCCGCAGGGGATTTTTAACGCAGGTGCATCAGGAATATGCGTATGCTCAGCGGTTAAAAATCGGATACCAACGAGTTCTTCAAGAAACTGGTATACGGCGTAGAGAACACCGCGCGGTAGACCTCCATGTATCTGAACATTTCCACTCGCAACAGTAATTTGGATATCCTCATCACCCAATCCGGGTAAGCCACTAATAGCGATCTGTCCACGATCAGGAGCAGCGTTCGGCTGCACCGTGGCAAGGGATAACGTCAACTGCGTTGCTTGGTTGAACCACTTTTGGAACTCTTCAGCAGCATATTGTTCGGAAGTAGTAGCGTCATTGGAGACAGTGATATGCCAATCCTGGATTGTTGAGATCGCTAAATCGCCACCAGTCGCATGAAATATGAGTGTTTTCTGAGTTGACATAGGTTTCTCCTCAATTATGTGCTCGCAGTGCCTTGTTCCACTGCCTCCGCATCCGCCTGGTATTTCTGTTCGTTGAACAACACAATGAATACTATCGCAGCAAGTACCGTTATGACAATAGGCACCATAAATATTTTTGCCCAAGCATGCCCACCTTCTGGGTAAGCAAAGTAATCATGGACACGTCCACTAATGATATGCCCTACCAACATACCGAACCCATTCGTGACAAAGAGGAGCAGTGCTTGCGAACTCGCCCGGATGTCTTTCGCACTCAATCGTTCCACAGCAATCATACCACCAACGAAAAAGAAAGAATAGCAAATGCCGTGCAATGTTTGCGCACCGACCACCAACCACACAGGTTCACCTATCGCGAAGATCGCATAACGGACGGGCCACGCAAGAATGCCCAAAAAAATAGTAAACCGCATGCCGAACCGGCGCAGACACGGAAATAGAAGCAGCATCAGCAAGACTTCAGCGACCTGTCCCAGACTCATCGCTAAGTTAGCACTACTCCCAACTAACCCAACGCCGTGTTCTGCTTCAGTCAAAAAGAGATAGGTTAAATTGTAATAGAAAGGGAGCTCAATCGCAACAACAAAGGAGATAATTAGAAGCACGGCGAAATTTCGATTTGAAACGAGGGAGAAGGCTTCAAGAAAAGCATAAGGGTTCTTTGCCTCTTTACTCGGAGGGGTATTGGGCAGCGTCAAACAGTAGACCCCCATCATGAGTGAAAGCACGGCACCGAAAAGGAGACAGTCACCGACGTGTGGAAGTGTTGGCTCTCGGTTCTCCCAGAACCGGAGGTATAGACTCAGGATCCAGTTAATCGCAATCCAGCCGAGCGTCCCGAAGACCCGGATATTCCCGAATTTGTCTGACTGTCCCATGTGATGAAAAGCGATCGCATTGGTCAGCGCGATCGTTGGCATATAGAGAACGGCGTGCAAGAAAATCATACTCCACATCATAGGGAAGGAGGTCTGTTTCCATGCAACAAACAGACAGATACCGCCAAGTATGTGCGAAATCGCTGCGAACACCTGTGCCGGCATTAAGCGATCCGCAATCCATCCTGCGATGATCGGCGAAATTATCGAACCGATAGCAGTCGTGCCAAAGACGTAACTAATCTGCTTGCCGCTGAATCCGAGGTTTTGCATGTGTCCAGCGATAAGTACCGCCCACGCGCCCCATATAGCGAACTGCAGAAACATCATCCCGGATAGTCGTGGGAAGGTACCGAATTCTGTTCGTTTAGCTTCCATAGCGGTCTCCTCTTTTATTCGATTCTAAAATTGGTTCACAGACTTCACGACGCTTTGTCTACTCCCACCGCGCAATCGGTGCTGTTGACTGCACTATATGCATTCCGGCGTTGGCAGCCTCGGCAAACGCAGCATCTGCTGGCTCCGTATAATCAACGATACCCGGTACGACAACGGGTGAGGTCAGATCATCCACCAGATAGACTTTCTTCGCCAATTCGCTGTCGGTCCGCTGAATTTCTGCAAGCAGATCGCTGACAGTCCACGCGACACAGTGGCTTTTCGCTTGTCCCGCGATAATCACTCGGTCGTATCCGAGAAGCATTTGGAGAAAGGCACTGTTTTTTTTAGCAATCGGTTCGCCATCCATGTCGTTCAGGACTTCTGGACGTAAGACAGAATAGTTTTCAGTCAACGGATTCTGTCCTTTAATTTCATAATGGGTCTGGGTCTTACGGGCAATCGTATGGAAAAAGCAGGCTTCATCAACAGCAGAAACAACAGCGTGTCCAATCCCGCCGAGCATCGCATGGTAGGGCCATATTGCGAGCGGGTATTTCCCATCTTCGGTGAGCCGTTTGACGTAGTGTTCGCCGTACGCCTGGAGCCATGCGTATGGATTGGCCGCTGGAACTTGGCTCGGCAGATTTAGACTGCCAACAACAGCAGGGTTGACACGCCATCTGCCTGTCTCTATATCTTCAGGCGTAATCAGTGTCTGCAACGGTAACGGATGCTCACCGGCATCGTTAATCCAGAAGACTTCATGAAATATTTGCGTTGCCGTGTGGGTATCCAGTGTGCAAGCAATTTTGGTAATCTGCGGCAGGTTACGATAGATGAACTGACATAGCCGAATATTATCCGCTACCGCACCATTTCCCGACCTACCCCCGACAAACAGTTCATAACCCGGAATACAGAATGTATTTTGGACATCGACAAGAAGTAAACAGGTACGAAAATTGTCTTCGGATGCTGGCGGTATCGAGTGTTGCGCTGCCCACGTGAGGGCTTCTCTCTGGCGTTCTTGATAGGGGATTCGCCAAACCTTGTCTACCTGATTAACATCAAAATGTTCTGGGAGTGGAAGTTTTGGTGTAGACATCGTTCTTATCCTTTTTGTGTGGGCCTTTTTGTGTCGGCGTATTTCCAACTGTGCCGGTTTTGGTTGCGGAGAGCGGTTTTAGGGTGTCCGCTATTGGGAATTTTATAGAATTTCGCGGTTTTTAGCAACAAAAATCGGTTGATATATGTTATAGACATACAGTAGAATAGAGTAACATTTTTCAGTTAGCATCTTTTATCACCCTAAAGTTTGTAGGAAAACAGATGAAAAAGTTTTTTAAACCACTCCCAGATTTAGAAGAGAGACTGGATCAGGTCAATGAACGCATGCGGCGGGCGCGCCGAACCCTCGATTGGCGAGCAAGAGAAGCACGCATCCCCCTTGACATTCAAGAAGACTTCGGTATCTCTGAATTGGAAGGCGGGATAATGCTCGTTTCACGGGACGGCGGTGTACATGACAAAGTAAGGAATCTCGTCCGCTCTGAAGGCTACGGATGCGACATCCCAGAGCGAAGCTCGGCAGCCATCGGTTTATTGAAGCTGGGCAAATATCAGATGGTCATTGCCGACTACACTCGTCGTTCGAGAGGTCGGCTCTTTGAATATATTAGACGGTATCAGCCGCATGTCAAAATTGTCTCGATCGTCCGTAATGATCACGAAGGACGACAAGTCATGAGAGCCGGTAGCTACAGTTACCTGTTAGGACGCGGTTTTGACCCAGAGCAGTTACGTACCTGTATCACAAGTGCTCTTAAATTAAAGCATCGCGCCTGTTGGTTGTTAACAAACGGCGAGCGGTGTAACCGATCCTGTGTTGATGATTTCCAATCCGATGAAGATTTCGCGGAAATCGAATGAAACACAGGACCGATCTCTTAATAGCAAATTTTGGCATTTCGCTGCCTGCTACGAGCATGTAACCCGAAGACACTGGAAAGTCATTATCGCTATCCGCTTGATCGGAAACCCGTTTTTGACGAAGGAAAAACGGAGCAGGTCCTAATATTTAAAAATATGGCAACAAATTTAGAATTTAAAGCACACTGTCAGTCATTTGAAAACCTCTATTCGAGGTTGGCTGACTTAAACGCGACACATCGTGAAACTGTCCATCAAACGGACACCTATTTTTATGTGACGCAGGTAAAAGACGCTCCCACATTGGAAACCTGCAAACCGCGTCTTAAATTGCGTGAGATTGATGAGACAAACGAAGCATGGCTCATCTACTATGAGCGTCCAAATCACAGCGAATCCCGCTATAGTCAGTACCAACTCAGTAAGGTTAGCAACCCGTCAACCCTCAAAACGTTGTTAACCGTTGCCTTGGGAGTCGAAACGATTGTCCAAAAACAGCGAGAGGTCTGGATGTTCAAAAACACCCGTATCCATCTCGATACGGTTGCCGATTTAGGGCAGTTTATTGAATTAGAAACGGTGTTTCAGGGACAAACGGAAGTCGAAGCAGCAGATGAACATCAGCACGTTAAAAGGACACTTCATTTACACACTGCTGATCCCGTTGCTGTCTCCTATAGCGACCTTGTTATTGGATAACTCTACACGACGACAACTCGAAAAACCTTCGATTTTTATCTATATTGGGCAAATCCGACATTTTTTCACCCTAAAATCTTAACTTTCCACCCAAACACACGCCTATTTTGCAGAATTATGCACCCGTTTTACGCCTAAGTAGCGTCACCAGATTTGAAAACAGAATGATGAAACCACTCTTTTTTGGAGGCGACGCATGAAAAATGACGATGTTCAACTCATCCAACGCGTTCTTGAAGGCGACGATGATGCCTTCTCTGTGCTCGTGAGAAAATACCAGAAGCAGGTGCACGCACTGGCATGGCGGAAAATCGGGGATTTCCACATCGCAGAAGAAATTACACAAGATACGTTCCTGAAAGCATACAAGAAACTCGCAACACTCAAGGAACCGCAGCGTTTTGACAGCTGGCTTTATGTCATCGCTGCGAATCGTTGTAGTTCGTGGCTCCGAAAAAAGCGGGTCTGGACGCAGCCACTCGAGAAAATTGAGGAGACAAACAACGCGCATATCCAAACAGGCACGTATTCCGGATACGTCGCCGCAGAAAACGAGCGCACAACCGCAGAGGCACAGCGCGATGTCGTCAAAAAGTTGCTCGCGAGACTGCAAGAGAGCGAACGCACGGTCATCACCCTCCACTACTTTGGTGAAATGTCCTGCACAGAGATCGGCACGTTTCTGGGGGTATCCGCAAACACGATTAAGAGCCGCCTCCGCCGCGCACAGCAGCGGTTAAAAAAAGAAGAACCGATGATTCGAGAGGCGTTAGATAACTTCAAAATCACGCCGAATCTCACAGAGAATATTATGCGAGAAGTCGCTCGCATTAAACCCACCGCACCCTCTGGTGGTAAACCCTTCATGCCGTGGGCAATCGCAGCTTCTACAGTTGCCGTGGTGCTGCTAATGTTGGGTATTGGAAATCAGCAACACGCAATCCGTTTCCAACAACCCTATAGTCTCGATGCCGCATCGGAAATGACCGTTGAACTCATTGAAGCACCCGTCGTGCTGAACATCGCATCAAAACCCGATGTACGAACGCAGATCGGCAGCACCAACACACCGAATAAAAGCAGCAAATCTGAACAACCATCTAAGGATACCCAAGCATTCGTCACAGAAGCACACGCTGATGAACTTGTCGATGATTACACAAAATGGCAACTCCCCAAAGAGGCAAAAGCGCGCCTTGGAAAAGGCGGAATTAATAACCTGCAATTTTCGCCGGATGGCACACAACTCGCTGTCGGCAGTAATATCGGCATCTGGCTCTACGATGTAGAGACAGGAAAAGAGATTAATATGTTCCCCGGTGTATGTCAGTCCATCGCATTTTCACTCGATGGGCGACTCATCGCCAGTGGCGGCCCCAGATTTCAGTTGTGGGAGATAACTACCGGCCAGGAAATTTCACACATTGAAAAATTTCGCCTTGCTGTAGCATTACACTTCTCTGAAGATAGCAAAACAATTATCGGTTTGGACCACGGGAAAGATACCATTGTCAGGTTAGATGTTGAAACGGGGAAGAGGCATGTGAAAAAAATCAAGGAAATGGCAACGCGGACAACAGGTTCGTCTCTAATCTACGCGCTCACAGCGGGTAAATTTGTAGTTGGCAGACAGGACGGAAAGATCGATCTGGGAAACACAACAACTGGGAAAAAATTAGCAACAATCAGCGGACATACAGGCGGAATCAAGGAACGGTTACCCCCCGCAGCAGATGAGGAGATCCCACCAGCAGGAGAGATTCAGTGGCAGTTTTCAGACGGTACCCCTAACTCCGTGTTAGCCTTAGCATTTTCACCCGATGGCACAAAACTCGCCAGTGGAAGTAAAGATAAAACGGTGCGATTATGGGATACTTTCACCAACGACGAATTGGTTACCCTCCGAAAACATACAGGCCCGACAAACGCTTTAGCATTCTCACCCGATGGAAAAATGCTCGCAAGCGGGAGCACCGATAAGACCGTCCAGCTATGGGATACGGCGACTGGCGCGCACCTTGCGACGTTCACCAAGCATAGAAGAGGTATCGCGGCATTAGCGTTTTCACCAGACGGACGGACCCTCGCAAGTGGAAGTATGGACGGCACAATTCGGTTCTGGAACACAACTACCAGAACGTTGCTACCGATCCATCTCACAGAACACACAGACTGGGTGAAAGCCGTTTCCTTTCTTGAGAACGATACCACGCTGGCAAGCGTTGCGTTTAACGGGGTAATTACCTTTTGGGACCTGAAGACCTCCGCAAAAACCGGGGTACAAACGGTAGGGCCTCCGGATTTTTTATTGGCTTCAGCGTTTTCACCCGATGGAACCAAACTCGTTAGCACGGGTGCAAAATCCGCCACATCCGTCAACGTAGGTGCCGGTAAAGTTCTTACCACGCGGGAGCCGGATCATCTGGTCCGTCTGACGGATGTTCGCACAGGACGTGAATTAGCGACCCAAACAAAGACAGTTGGCGGAATTAATGAAGACATCGGTATGGCTTTTTCGCCTGACGGAAAAATGGTAGCCTTCCACGGTTCGGGTAGGATTCATGTATGGCAGACAGAAACGAGGGATATTCTTACTATTCCACTCGTAGAACAAAATACTGATGACGCGATGGTCGATCAGCACATAAGGGCTCTGCTGCTAAACGAAGTCACAGTTCTGATGTTCTCACCAGATGGCAAAAAACTTGTTAGTGGAACCATGGGCGGAAAGGTTCAGATGTGGGACGCTGAAACCGGTGCTGAGTTAGCCCCCTTCTTCGCAGGGCAGGAGGCGAATGATCAGGAGGGACATGGCGGTCTTAACGTGAGATATGAAGATCGGATTACAGCGTTGGCGTTCTCCTCAAATGGAAGATTACTCGCTGTCGGAAGTCAACAAAAAATTCGTTTGTTGGGCAGCAGTAAGCAGCCCCGCCTTAAAGATGTACCATACTGGACGCAATCGTTAGCCTTCTCACCCGATGACACTGTCCTCGTTGCAGGACTTATAAATGGCAGAATCGAATTATTTGATATGACAACTGGCGAAAAAATTACCACCCTCAATGGACATGCGCAATCCGTAGAAACGTTGGCATTTTCACCCGATGCAAAGACGCTTGTTAGTACCGGACAAGACGGAACCATACTTCTATGGGATTGGAATAAAATCCTACAAGGTTTGCATGGCACCAAAAAACAGTGACCAGCACTGTCAAAACAGCCCACATCTACGTGGCAATCTTCCGCTCTAATGGTGTATAATTAATTTTACACTTAATGTGCGTCTAACATAAACGTGTGTCTTCTACAATATCTCTGATTCAAAAACACGAGCGGAGGAAATAATGGATAGGTTTTATAGGGTTCTACTAATATCTACACTGCTAATCGGCTCGACTGTATTCGCAGCGGAAGCACAAAAAGACCAAGCAACCGAAAATTATACAAAGTGGCAACTCCCCAAAGCAGCGAAAGCACGATTCGGAAAAGGTGGCATTAATGCCATTCAATTCTCACCAGACGGCACACAAATCGCTGTCGCAAGCAGCATCGGTATATGGATTTACGATCTAAAAACTGGAAAAGAGGTTGACATGTTACCGGGGATGTCTCAAGCCATCGCATTTTCACCCGATGGCAGATTCATCGCAAGTAGTAGCGGAATGTTAACGCCTCGTGGCGGAGGACTTCAGTTGTGGAAAACAGCCACAAATCAGAAATTGGAACTTATTGATGCTCCTTTTCCAGCAGCAGTGTTGCATTTATCTGATAATGGAAAAACACTTACCGGTTTGAATAGCTGGGCGAATGCAATTAATTGGTTGGATATTGAGACCGGACAGAGAAATGTGAAGAATATCGACGATCGTTCTTTTGAAAAGATAGGGGGTAGATATAGCCCAGAACCCTACGCACTCACAGACGATAAATTTGCCATTGGCACTCAAACTGGAAAGATTGAATTGTGGAGCACAACAACTGGTCAAAAACTGTCTACCCTCAGCGGTCATGGCGGCCCATTGCCGGCAGTAGATAGAGAGATAGTAGTTCCAGAGGATGTTCACGAGCAGATGTTTTTCCCGGACGCGGGTGTTCACGTGTTAATCTTGGAATTTTCGCCAGATGGCAACACGCTCGCAAGCGGCAGCGAAGATAAAACTGTCCGATTATGGGATACTGACACGCACGAAGAATTGGCTATCCTCCAAAAGCACACAGGATGGATAAATGCATTAGCCTTCTCTTCCGATGGGAAAAGACTCGCAAGTGGAAGTACCGACAAAACAGTAAATCTATGGGATACCGACACAGGCGAACTGATTACGACACTCACAGAACATCTAAACGGGATTATCGCCCTATCATTTTCACCTGATGGCAGCACGCTTGCAAGTGGCAGCACGGATGGAACAATCAAGTTCTGGAACACTGAAACTGGAGAATTGCTACCTATTAGCATTACAGAGCATACGAAGTGGGTTAAAGCGGTGTCCTTCTCTGAAGATAGCTCCACGCTCATAAGTGTCGCATTTAACGGCATCATTGACTTTTGGGACCTGAACACATGTCAAAAAACCGGCTCCCAAAATGCTGTACATAGGGATTTATTGCGAGGTTCAGCACTTTCACCGGACGGAACAAAACTCGCAAGCGTCGGCGCAAAAGCCACTATGTTCTTTGAGGCAGGCGGTTCAGATGCGCTCCTCTTGACACAAATGGCGGATCGACGGGTTCGGCTGACGGAGACGAGGACAGGACGTGAATTAGCAACCTTAGATGAGACAGATGGTGTAATGAATGCAGGCAACAGTATGGCTTTTTCGCCTGATGGAAAAACAGTTGCTTTTGATAGTTCGGGTAAAATTTATGTATGGAATATAGAGACAGGGAACAGCATTAGCGTTTCGCTTATAGATGAAGAAAAGGTTCCAGAAAACCCAAACAATGCCGATGGAAACGGTGATTTTGCATTCCCACAAGGCATGATGCCCCATCGTGTTATACCTTCCATCAGTGCTTTGGTGTTTTCCCCTGACGGAAAGAAACTTATCAGTGGAAACATGGGTGGGAAAGTACAGATGTGGAGTGCTGAAACTGGTGTCGCGTTAGCTCCTTTTCTTGCGGGACAGGATATGGAGAAGGCTGTAAAAGGCGGCCCCGGTAATTTTACTGTCACATATCATGATAGTGTTGGGGCACTCGCATTCTCTTCAAAAAGCACGTTGCTCGCTGTCGGAAGCGAAGAAAAAATCCGTTTGTTGGGGAGCAGCAAGCAGCCGCCTCTTAAAAATGCACCACGCGGTGCCCAATCGTTAGCGTTTGCAACCGATGATACTGTTCTCCTTGCAGGATTTAGAAACGGTAGCATTGAATTATTCGATATGACAACTGGCGAAAAAATCAGAACGCTTAATGGACATACTGCAACAGTAGAGACGTTAATCTTTTCACCCGATGGTAAAACGCTTGTTAGCACAGGGCAGGATGGCACGATTCTCGCCTGGGATTGGGAGGAAGCCGTTAAATAGTTTTCAGCTTTCAGCTTTCAGTTACAAGAGTCCTCTTAACTGAAAACTGAGTACTGTTAACTGATAACTATTAAAACCTAATCCGAAGAGACATGCGATGGCTGCCGCCCAATGCTGGGTGGTTCGCAAACGCGTAGTCTAACCCCGCGCCTGCACCCGTGACAAATCGAAGATTCAAACCAACGCCCGCTGTCAAACGTCGGATCCGTTCAATCCCTTTACGTTCATCAAATCCGATACGCATCGAAAGCAGATCAAAAAGCGTCCATTCGGCACCGCCATGCAACTCAACGCCGTCTTTGATATAGGTATCCAAAGCCAAGATAAGGGTGCTACGGAAAATGGCAAGTGTGTGTGTCGTTGCAATGCCGACTTTCAGGTGCGGCGGTATCGTCTCGGTGTGAGATGTCAGGTCTGATGATGGTTGTGGTGTGTTCCAATAAATTTTCGTCCGAAAAACATCGCTGGCTTGCAGACCGAGCGTCAACCGATGGGACTTTTCTGGGTTTGTCATCGCAACGAAACCGATGTCTGCACCCCCACCGATGGCGTTTGTTGTCCGATACCCGCTCATGTAGAGAAGTTTGAGGGTACTACCGAGACGGAGATCAATACCGTGGAAAGAAGGGAGTTTCCAACCAGAAGCCAGAAGGAACGCGTTGTCCGTACTATTGAAAGTCCCCACCACTGTCGGACGGTTCGTAGGTCCGACAGGACGCGTGACTATCGGTAGACTGGTGATAGGAATATCGTCAACGCCGACGCGTAGCCAACTGATACCGATCGCCCCCCGCTTTTTGAGGGGATGGACATAACTCACAAAGTCGTAAGCATCTTGCCCATTGAGCGTGGAATGCATGAAACTGACTTCGTATCGGGTGAGGTATCCCAATCCCGCGGGATTCCAATAAGCCGCGTAAGCATTGTCACTCAGCGCAGTCCCCGCACCACCCATAGCAAGGGCGCGAGCACCGACACCAAGCGTTAAGAAGTCCGCGGTATATTTCGCATCCACAGATGGAATAGTCACCACACAGAACGCTATTATAGATACGACAAAAAGTTTGCCAGTGTCCCTAAAGTGTTCTAAAGTCCTAAAGTGAGGGAGAGGGTTTTGAATAACTTTAGCACATTTTATGGACTTCAGCACACTTTTAAACTTTGATTTATGTTTCATTGTTTTTGGTTATTGGTTGAAAACTATCAACGGAGTTTCATCATTTTGAGTATCTCGGTAATGTCTTTTTCACCTTCACGTTGGATTTTGAGTTTCGCGTAGTAAACACCATTTGCGACTTCTACCCCATCGGCATCCCGACCATCCCATTCCACCATCAAGAATCCCGGTGTCGCTGGGATAGAGAGTTCCCGAATCAACCTTCCGCTCAACGTATAAATCTTCACATCAAGCGAGTCAGCCGGTGCCGTTAATTCACATGTGATCGTAGTTTTACGCGGAAATGGGTTTGGATAGTTCAAAAACGATAGCAACTGCAAGTCACCGTGAACCCGAAATGTAGTGCGTTTTGTGTCAGTATTCCCATGTACATCGCTCGCCGTCAAGCGGAGTTCGTACTCCCGGGGTTCAAGTTCCGGCGATGGATATGTCAAAACGAGCTGGTTGGAACCCGGATGATACGTCAACTGATACGCCTCTGGTGCGATAGGTTCATACTCTCCGGATACTCTCCCCAACTCTAACAGCAAGGGGCGTGTCAGGTAATCAATCCCACTTGCGTCGGT
This sequence comes from Candidatus Poribacteria bacterium, assembly GCA_009843785.1. GTDB lineage: Bacteria > Poribacteria > WGA-4E > WGA-4E > WGA-3G > WGA-3G. The sequence goes on from VYCT01000233.1 coordinate 16,173, forward strand.
TAAAGTCGCGCCGATAAGCGGTTCGGGATCTGTTGCATCCCCCGGCACGAAGTGCTGCTGGTTACCAATAGTGAGTTGGATATCTGGCGGCACAGTATCATCGCTGTATATGAGCGTGACGGGTCCCAACCTGTCGGTTGTTGCCCGAATGATACCGATAGGTCGGGTTTCAAAACTAAATCTATCACCAGGAGTGAAAGGATACTCCCCTTGTGTCAGTTGAAAACGTAAACCGTAAGGTTCGTAGAAAAACGGTTGTCCGACTGTTCCTCGGAGCGGCAGACCATCGGATCGGGAACGCAAGATCCCCGTCCTTTCACCTTCAACTTGGAACTCGGTATCTGAAATAAAAAAGACAATCCACCGGTCTTCAGGTATAGTGTTTTTGCTTGGGTGTTTCTGCGCGTCCGGTGAGAGCTCAATGTAACTCATCGTACCGCTGCCTCGATTGGTATTTCTGAATCCAGATGGGTACCAGCGTAATTCTTGTTGCGAGGGATCCTCGGTGTCCGTTGCCCCTTCCACTGGTTGATTGAGCGAAGTAATAGTGAATGCCCAGATATCGCCAAATCTCAAAGGTTGCTCAAAGTCCTGTTCCATGTTAAGCGACAAGCCGTGCCGCCAGTTCGGATAGTCTAAATTGAAACTGATCAGCTGCTCTGCTGGCGAAATAACTTCCAACGCCTCAAAATCCCGTGAGTCATCGCCGAAAGGTGCGAGCAAGAGTCGATAGGTTTGAGGTCCAGTGAAAAAGAGGACGTATTTGCCGGTCCGTGTGCCTTCCGGTTGGATACGGACATCATTGAGCCGAGATATGCCAACATTTTCCGCACTCATGTTTGTCACATGTATGCGTTTCTGTAACGCGCCTGTCGCATCGATCAGCTGCTGAGAGGGGAGTTTTACCCAGTTTCCGAGGGTTGAACTAAACATATAGACACCCATCTCACGTGCGCGAGCGATGACTGCGGTCTCAATCGTCGATGCAACACCCAACCCATCGGTTACTTCCTCAGCACTTCCTAACAATTCTTCGGCGAGCTGGGCACTCAAAGTTCCGAAATCAAAGCTTAAGTCAATTGCCACTGGAGAATCAAGGAGAAGGTCTGTCGGAAACTGTTGGAAACCATTTTCATTGAGAAACATGCGTGATTGCCGAGAGTTGAGGGTTCCCAATTCGTAACCATACGCGATCTGTCCGGGAAGCGGCGCACGTTTAGACACATCGGTAATAGGACTTATAGATGTCCCAGATAAACTTGTTCCTATCGCAGCGAACCTCTGTTTATCCAAAGAACGAATTGAAAGCACAGTTTCCGCGTCCTGCAGCACGCCGGGCGGTGCAATGACAACACAGTTCCCGTCTAAACTGATAATTTGACGTGCAGCCGTACCGACCACACCCATATTAACAGAGAACCGTCGGTAAGCGATATTATCCTCTTCTTCGTATTCAAGGACTTCACCAGGCTGATCCGCTTCAGTGTTTGTCGCATCAACGTAGACAAATATGTCGTGTGTACCAAGCGGTAACGGATCCGTCAAATTTAAAGTCGCAGTTGCGATCGGCAAAGTATTCAGTGGATCGGGTTCATAGACATCTTTCTTTGAAGTTTCCCGTTTCCCGTTTCCTGTTTCCAGAGAAGAGTCCTCTTTACTGGCCACTGGTAACTGGTTACTGTTAACTGATAACGGTGTGCGCTGTATCCAGTCTTCAGGTCTAATTCGAGCAGTTCCGAGCGATTTGGCATCACTATCAACAAGCATATCTTCGTCAACATCCGGATTACCCGTAAAAAAAACGACCTCTACAGGGTTCTCTATCTCTGGTCCCTCGACCTGCACGTCCGCCGACAAATACCACTGCTTCTTTTCAGCGTTGTAGCCGTACCCAATAACATCCTCTCGATCCACCTGCACAACGGAAAGATTCGGATAAACATAAGGGTAATACTCAAGTCTGTCGCTTGTCGTTAAATTGCCATCTGAATCCGTGATTTTAATCTCGTATCGGACGACGGAACCGTCTGTCGGGGCGTTTAGCGGCTCAGGCGTTGTCCACCACCCGTTCGCGTTTGTTTTTTCCGCTGTAGCGGGCGGGGGCCCCGGAATGAGCTCTACTTCTTCCCACTGGCGTGCCGCTAAATTACGCCAGTCCAAGACCACCAAGAGCGATTCTTCTTCTTCATCAGAAATCTGAACAGAAATCCGAAACTTATCATCGCCGACCAATTCGGGATGGATATCAAGAATCTTGGGGACATTGACCGTAAAACCGTCGCCACCGACTGCAACAGTTGTGTCGCTTTGTGCATAGTACTCAACATGCGCGTCTCCACTGGCGATGTTTCGCGGAACAGTAAAAGTCACCTCTGGATAAGCACCGCGACTCACATTAACCGTTTCTATCAAAGGCACATCACCGGTGTAGTATTCAACGGGACCGGCAACACCTTGAGAGACAGCTGTCTTCCCTGGAAATAGTGCCTTAATAGTAAGCGTGCCATCAAAATTGGTGTCATTAACAAACTGTTTCGTTCGACGCACTGCATCGTAAGTGGCAGTCTGAATGTAACCGGGTGCTATTCGGAGCGTATCCCCTGGGGCAACAGTCTTTGTTTCAATAGTAGGGCGGATCTCCCCATTCGCGATCGCGATCTGTAAGGCTGGATCCCCAAAAAGGGTGTATTCCATCATGACATCAATCTGACCCGTACCCTCTGTCATCAAAAGTTCGACCTTTGAGTCAAAACTCAATGGCCCGAGTTGTCGTACATTCCGTTTAAAGACCATATCGAAGATAATACGGTTCAGAGCATCATTGCCGCTACCGTAAGTGAGGCGCGTAGCACTTAACATGCCGATGATCCCCCCTCTCTCTTTGCGCAACAACTTTTCTGCCATGCTCGGTTCACCCGGTTTATCAAAATAACCGTTGTAACAACTCAGGACTAACATGAAAGGAATCTTGTCAGTTTCCTCCACCTGATCAACAGATACATTGTCAAAAATGATTTCGTGTGCCCAGACGGTATTCCCGCCGTGTCCGGCATACTGTGCTATGACAGCTCCCTCCCCAAGCGATTCAATTATCATATCCTTAGCGATGCGTTGCGGGTGGAGCCCCGGAAACTCATCAGGTTTCGCCTCAACCTCGTCGGTAATATCTTCAAGGAAAATTTCGACGGTTTCGTAACCTAAGCGGGTGTGATCTTTCGCGATTTCGTCGAGACTCTTTTTAAAAATAAAATCCCCAGAGTTGCTAACTTCGTCATCAGCGACGGAGATAATTCTTCGCCGCCAGTCTCCATTCGGCGGTGCCTGCTCGTAAGCCAAAATTTTATCAACAACCGCCTCAGCTTGGTTAACGGTTTCAACGCTGAGTCTGCCAATATACATGTCGGTGAATTCATCGTGTCCGGAGACGGTAACATACCAGTGATCTGACGCGGTTCGTCCGAAGGAGTCGGTTCGGATGTAGTGTGTCGGAATGTAACCATCAAGCTCTGGCGGCTCAGCGTGAATTTTGGTATTAATACCGCGAAAATCGTAGGTGCCGTCGCCAAAGAGGACAACGTAAGTGGGGGCAGGTAGTGTCCAAGATTGATACGCGTGCGTCAGGAAATCTTTGATCGCTTTCGGACTGACACCGCCATCACCGTAAGTATTATATATATCGTCGGTTGTTACAACTTTGGTTCGGTATCCACCACCACCAGATGTTTCACGCCACCCAGCTAACCGCTCCGCCGCAGCAAGGAATTTTCGATGCGTTATAACCACATAATCTGCCCCGTGTGTTGCAGTCGCTAAGCCCGTGGGTTCGACGATTTCAATGTGTTCGGGCTGCCGTAACGCGGTATCAGAGACTGCGATGAACTGTGTTTTACGGGTGTCAGGCACCTGAAAAAGCGCGTTATACGTCCCCGTACGCGCTATATCCGTCTCTATAGTAAAGCCTCGCAACCGAGCAGTAAGGTATGTACCATCTGTTTCAAATATATGAATACCGGGGTCACGGAACGCCTCAATTTTGTACTGGAGTTTACGCCCGCCTTGAAGTCGTGTGCGTGAAGTATCATCTTCGGTAGGTGATCTGAACCACAGTTCGTCTGCAACGGCGCGGAAGAGACGGGTGTACTCGACAGAAAAACGGTTAAGATAAACATGATATGGATAGCGAGTGGTATCTTCATCAACATTATCATCAATGCGTGCAAGAGATAAGACGTTCAGCTCGCCTTCTGTGTTATCCTTGAGTGTATCCCAAGTCCGTAAGAACCTTTCAACAGTCAGCGTATCTTGATGTTCCCACTCCGCCACTTCAATGCGGATACCGTTGACAGAGACTAAAATATGATGTGGAACTGGTGTACCACCTTGTAAGTCAACAGAGATATGTGACGGATCGAAACTTTTTGCGACATCATACAACGGAAATTCGAGACGCATTTCGGCGGCATCGCCCCCATTCTTGATACCGTCCCAGTACCAGAAATCATTTTCCGCAAACCACTTGTGTTTATCGTCGCTGTAGACAAATTCAAGGTTATTTGTTAGGTGATCCTCTTCAAAACTTACCTTAGAGCGAAAAGTGGGAACTTGCGTCGCCGTTGGGTCCGTTGGACTGGCAGTCAGCTGCGGTACCCGCGTGCGGACACGGTTGTCGTCAAGTGTTAGCCAATAGATGTTCCAACGGCTATAAGGATTTTTCGGCTTATGTCCAAGAAAAAAGATAGCATCTCCGGGATCGAACCTCCCGTCTTCTGCGCCGGTGATATAGATAGGAATATCTCTGTTTCCTTGTGTTACGCGAAACCTTGCTGGGTTTGTACCGGTGAGTTCGACACCCCAATCGCGCGCGAGGGATTCTGCTGTTACGGCATAGATACCCGTTTCTCTGACGAACAACTTATAGCGTGGATTTCCATCATCGCCGTTAGAAACAAGTGTCGGTGCCGCAGGCACGAGTGGACGCGGTGCCCGAAAACGCGCAGCTTGCTCAGCATTGAGGAGTTGATGCGACAAGGCGCGTTCAAAAGCTTCTGATTCTAAAAAGTTGCCAGTTCTCAGTTGCCGGTCGTCAGTTAAAGAGGACCCCGATTCAGACAAGCTACCTCTTAACTGAAAACTGTTAACTGATGACTGACGACTATAAGAAAAACGGATGTTCACTGTGAAACGGGAATACAGACGCAACTGTCGGGTTTTTGGGAAATACTGTACAGGATATAACGCCAGCGCGATGACACGTTGACTGCGAATAGAACCCTCTCTGACAACACGAGCAAGCGGCAGTCCGGGGTATGACGGGTTTCCGGTATTCGACTGATATGCACTTCCACGCTCCACCCAACGTTGCGATGCTGAGTGCTCGGAGTTGGATGCCTGCACATCGAAAATTGAGACAGGTACAAGACGCACACCAGAACGGGTCTCGGCAGGCGCAGCCGAAACATTGACCGCCTCAATCGTAGCCGTCGCGGGTATACCGAGCATAAGGCGCGTGACAGGAACTTTCGGATTACCGGGGTCAGTGGTGAAGTGACAGTCGGCGTAATGTGCCTCGTGATAGCGAACATTGTCTCGGACTGCTTCAGAGATAGTGAGTTCAGGTAAGGTGAACTGAAGCGTGATGCCTTCGGCTGATGTAGATTGCGTGACACGCGCAGATACGTTGGAAGACCATAGAAAAAAGAAGAGAACAGGGATGCATAGCATGACACTGAGTCGCAATCTGGTGTGCACCGGTTTGTTCTTCTCTTTGGTGTTTTTTGAGAATAATTGCATTTTTTGTTAATTATCAGCCATCAGGCAACGGCTTTCAGTTTTGGGTTTGCGATTGCTGAATATTTTCCTTTAACGGCGTTAGAAAATTGAAATTGCGAAGGTTACAAAAAGATATCGGTTAATCAGAAACCGAGACTGAAAACTGATAACCGATAACTTTAACCATCAACTCGTCTACAGATACTTTTGCTAAGGCACGAGTTGATGGTTAAAACTATATATATGTGTTTTGTCAGAGGTAGTTTCTTCATTTTTCCTATCTGACTTTCAGAAGGATTTTACCGAAATTGCGGTTCGCTTCCATATATTCATGCGCTTGCCGCGCTTCTGCTAACGGAAAAACAGTATCAATAACAGGCTGAAGTGTACCACGTTTTAATTCTGGTAACCATCGCTCAACAAAACGTTGCGTGATAGCGATTTTTTCCGCAATAGATTGTGGTCGCATGACCGAACCGATGATCTTGAGGCGATTGCGCATCACTGTACCGAGATTAATTTCTGTCGTCGCGCCGCCGATTAACCCAACTTGTAAGAGTCTACCTTTTGTTTTCAGTATAGAAAGGTTCCGTTCAAAATAGGGAGCTCCAATAAAATCTAAGACGACATTAACCCCTTGTCCATCTGTCAAACGTGCAATTTCAGTAACAAAATCGGTTGTTTTGTAGTTGATTCCCTCTACGGCTCCAAGTGTCTTGCATTTTTCAATCTTTTCCGATGTTCCGGCAGTGACGAAGACATTAGCACCCGTATGATGAGATATTTGAACACCAGCACTGCCGACACCACTTCCGCAGGCATGAATTAGAATTGTTTCGCCAGCCGATAATTCGCCCAAAGTGAAGATGTTTTCGTTTGCTGTAAAAAACACCTCAGGGACTGCAGCAGCTTGCGCAAAACTCCACTCGTCAGGTATCGGCATTGCCATACGGTAATCAATGACAGCCTGCTCTGCGTAACCGCCACCACCGACGAGTCCAAAAACGCGATCGCCTTGGGCTACGCCCTCTACAGCACTGCCCACTGCTGAAACGGTACCAGCAATCTCTAAACCGAGTATCTCAGATTCACCCGGCGGTGGTGGATAACCGCCACGCCGCTGAATCATGTCGGCTCGATTTAAAGCAGTGGTATGAACATCCACTACAAGCTGTGTTTCAGTCGGTTGCGGCGACGGTGCTTCGCCTAATTGTAGTACCTCCGGTCCCCCATCACCTGTTCTGATAATTGCTTTCACCCTTTACCTCGCTTTTGTTCCTGAGTGTTTATCCATACGCTCTCAATTCTAACATATTTCAAGTGTTATACCAAGTCACAATTACCGATCTGGAAATAAATGCAAATCCTTTACAAACGAGAAAAATAAGGAACTTTTTCAGCATTTGGGGATCCTTGCTTGTTTAACGGTTCAAGCAAAAGCAGAAACGCAGAAAAAAGAAACGAATTACAACTTTTCAGGCGTATTAACGTCTAAATGAATAGGATACCATCCAAAAGAACAAAATTTAACCGAAGAGAGGAACACAAAATGGCAAAAAGAAACACAAGTACGTCGAAGAAATCAGCATCTCGTCGATTCAACCCTGTGAAAGCGAAGTTGGAATCCATAAACGAATGCTTTGAACAATTACAGAACGGGCTGCCCGCGAGTCAAGAAGCGTATATTGACGGGGACAGAATCACACATTCCTACGTTAAAAGCTGCTTCCTCATGATTATCCAACGCGCCGTGGATATCAACAATGTTATCATTGAATTTAAGGGACAAACGCCACCGCAACAAAAACACCACAGTTTTCTTACACTACACCAAAACAACGCGATTGATAAAAAGACGCTGGATTTTTTCGTGAAAGCCCTAAGTTACTATGAAAACATCATCAACCCTTATCAAGAACTCACGCCCTCTGAACTGTACGAGGTCTCCCAGGATCTTCTGAAGTACGGTGAAGCATACACGCATCAACTCGAAAATTACTTCGTCAATTTCTCACCTTCAATAAAATAGGCGCGGGAGCAACCGCGCCTATTGTTTCGACCTAATTCGCTTGGTTACAGACCGCGCCGATACGCCCTAATTAAATTCAAAGATACCGCCTGTCCCTTTTAACACAATATCCGGCTTAAGCAAAATCTGTTCTTCTTTTTCCAATTTTAAACCGGTTGGATGGAGGCTATAAGCAATTCTGAGCGAGAGATATTTCCCCAAATCGGCGAGTCTCTCCGACTCGGTCTTATAGATCTGCTGTTCGCTCTGCTGAGTCTGATACGCGTACCAGTACTTCAGGTAGGACCGAATGCGGTTATTAAAAATAATCTCACTGGAATTTGTGTCAATGACTTTAACTCGGGTACGACCGATAGCGGTAAGGCGAGTACAAATATAGGTAGATGTACCGGAAATTCCGCCCTGCCTACCTTGTTTCATCAGATGTCGATTATCGTCTCGCCGAGCTAAACTCGGCTTCTCAACCATCCCGACGATAACCATATCCGCCTCAAGTGCCTGTCCGAGTTTCGCTGCCAAAGCAGGGTCTTCATAAACCTGCGCCAACGTTAACCCTAATTCTGTGAGTTTGTCGTCAATAGGTTTAAGTTTGCTCGAACGGTCATAAACCCACTCTGCATTCTTGAATATGATCTCGAGGCGGGTTGCGAGGTTCACGCTGATTCTTCCACCTAACTTGCTTACCTCTTCTGCTGCGCCTGCCTCAGCGTAGAGTGGGGTGATTACAATGCGCTTCGCTTCGCTTATCGGTGGTGGCGTGGTAATGTTAGGTTCACCACCAATGCAACCTACCATTGCAACACAGAGAAGCGGTATAAACAGAATTGTCAAAAAACGTCGTATCACTGAAGTGTGCCTCCTATAATTTTGGGCATAACTTGAAAGCCAAATTTCCCGGATTGAGAAACCGAAAATTTGTGCTAATTTTACATACATTATATGTGCTAAAAAGTCTTTCTCTTACTCGGTGAGGAAATAAATAACTTGGTTTTCGACCAAAAGGCTTAAGCTTCCCATGTGTGGGTTTGTCATCTCGTTTAAGGACTGTAGGTGAGATATTTGAACACTCCACCGCATATCGGAAGCTGAATTACCGATAGCATACCACAAATTGGAGAAATAAGTCAAGCCTTATCCGACAGCCAACGCTCGTACTTCCCCAAATTCGTGTGAGAGTTTCGTCCATGAATCGCCAGTATCTGTGCTGCGATAGAGCTGCCCGCTCACGCTACAAGCGATTAGCAGGTCGTTAATTTTCGGATTATGGGCGAATGTCCAGATTGTACTGTTCGCAGTTCTGCCGATATCTGCACGATCCCATGTCTCTCCTGCATCGCGAGTTGAAAAGATACCACCTTGGTCGCCCGGGGGACCATTCCCGGCACCGATAAACACTCTGCCTGCATCACCGTTAAGGAAAAACGCTGCACGGCAGTAGGGCCATGGGTAATGTGCTTTGACATTTAACGGTGTCCACTGTTGACCCATATCCGTCGTGACACAAACATCATTGTTCGTTGCTGCGATGATAGTTTTTGGAGAACCGGGGACTACACAAAGTCCGTGAATGTCCAAACTACTCAATCCTTCGCTGCGCTCTGTCCATGTCTCACCCCCATCGGTGCTGAGACGCATCCCATCAATTTCAATCCCGGCATAGAGCGTTTGCGAATCTTCGGGATCGATCACAAAGGTTGTGACACGCGGGATAATCGGGATACCTTCACATTCTTGCGCCAAGTCCGCATTAAGTTGCTTCCAACTATCACCACCATCGGTAGATTTGAAAAGCGCAGAAGGACACGTCCCGGCATAAAGTGTGTCTGGTGTCCTTGGATCAATCGCTATTGACCACACTTCCCGTCCATCCATGGGGCTTGGAAGGTGATGCCACGATTCAGCAGCATTGTTTGTTCGGAAGATACCGTTTTCGGTACCTGCATAGAGGGTGTCTGAGTCACTTGGATTGACGGCTATTGCGCGAACATCGGCCTCCGGGAAGAGCCCGTTACTCACTCTGCGCCATGTGTCTCCGTCGTCGGTACTGTGCCAGACACTTTGCCCAATAGTTCCTGCATAGAGTGTAGCTTGCATCTTTTGCCCCTTTTTTGAAGAGAAGAAAACGAAATTTCTGCGGTTTAACCTCTTAACCTATAATTTCTATATATTACTCGGTTAACGATCCTGTGTCAACAATTCGAGAATCAAGCGAAATCCGATATATAACAGATTCCGGTGCTATCTCCGGTTCAAGAAGAAATGAGAGTCGATATAGGTGGATGCCCTGCCCCTCCTGTATGATTCGAGACATTGCCTGCGCTTCCCTATAGGGGCGTTCAACTTTGCTATCAAAGAGCATCAACGTCACAGTCGGAGTTGACCCAACGAGAGATTCACTCGGTTGAGCGAGGATGTCCCAGTACCTCGAATGCACAGGATTCGGAAGGGCAGCCGTGGTAAAAGTGATATGTGCACTACGCGCTGCACTATATTGATAACGTAGGGGCTGGGTTACCCAGTCCCTACTATCCGTGTTGATCGTTTCCGTTTGTAAACTCGGTACTAAGAGGGCTTCTGTAACACTATTCGGCAACACAACAGAACCAGAGTTACCAGCGGACAACTTTATCTCCCGTACATGGACATCACCAGTGTTATGAAATTCAATTGCATGCGCAGCACTGCCGGTTCCGCCGGAATTACTTGAAAAACCGAGTGTTAACCCGCCAGCATCCTCAAATCCGATGTAATCTGCTGAAAAATTACTGAGCTTCCCGTCTTGCGCGCCACTTGGATAGGAAGCGTGCCAGCGACGCGGTGAAAGAGAAAGTCTAACAGCCTGATAATCAGATAGGTAGTTTGCCAGTTTCCATTGAATAAAGATATCAGAGACTTTCTGTGTAATCCCCCTCAAGGCGAGCGCATCTGCAACACCGGTGAGCGATGTACCACGATTCCGGACAATTTCAGTCAGTGTTCCTGTACCGCCGTGCTGTTCATGGAGGTAAAGCATCCATAGGAAAGCAGCCCCATAGTGAGGCAGCGCGTCTGCACCCCTTTCAGGCCACGCTACAAGCGAAACAGAAGGCATTTTTTCAAATGCATCTACATGCTCCAGCACAGAATAGCCACAGAGAAATGATGCATACCCCGCACACCCCTCATCAACCCAAGTTGCTTCGTGTGGATCGTGCCGCCAATGGATGAGATGTAGAAACTCGTGTGCAATGACGTTATGAGCGACTTCACTATTTGGGTTAAGCGGTTGTGTGTCAATATACAATATATCTGCTTCGTTACTACGAATTGGGAACCCACGAAACCCAGGGGTCCTAAGTACGCCACGACTTTGGTCTACCGGATTGAAAAAGCCTGCCGTGTACTGACTGGCATGATTCGCATCTTGAATATTAAGTAGCAGTAAAATAATCCTACCGTTTTCATCAATATCCGGCGGTACTCCGAAGAACCGCGTTAACGTAGGATAAATCCCCTGCTGGGGATTCGCTGGTGTAGCGACATCAAAAGCACGTACTATTGATGCTACTGTTTCCGCAGTAACTCGTGTGTTCCACTCAGCCTCCTCAACAAAAATATAACAGAAACTGCCGATCCCCCGTAGAGTCGCAGAGACTGTATATTGTTGCATACTCCTAAAGTCAGGAACAAAAAAGGTCCGTTCTGTACCAATTGGCAGTGCAGGCGCAGCTGGCAGCGCAGGGGCAGTCAGGTTGCTCGGCAAATGCGGTGGCATCGTATTTGCCCCAGGATCCGCGTCCGCTGCTGGGAACGGACGAAAATGTGTGTGTGTGTCTGCCAATTGTGGTGTTCCACAGCGGAATGCCGAACTTTGACACGGCTGTCCTAAAAGCAGTAGCGTAAGGCTGAAAAGCATTATTATATTTTTCATTGGGAATAACCACCAGCGATTAGGGCATTCGCTTCTCGCACTCTCAACAAAGAGGTTTTAGATAACTCCAAAACGCTTTACTAACTGCTGATCGCGATGGCTATTCCACTGACCGCTGACTGCTGAGAACTAATAGCCACAAACTATTTGCTGGATTTGATGGTGTCAAGTTTCTGGCGGAGTTCGACGTTGTCCGGTTCAATCCGCACGGCATGCTCCAAAGTTTGCAACGCTTTTTCTTTCAATCCTTTTTCGAGGTATGCATCAGCGAGATGCAAGAGAATTTCAGGTGTATCGGGTAGGTAGTGATTGGCCTGCTCCAAATTTTCTATGGCGGCATCCAATTTTCCCTGCTTAAAATAAATAAGTCCCAAACTATCAAGATACGCGCCAGATGTCGGTGCGCTCTTGAGTGCGCGACGCACAAGTGCTGCGGCTTCATCTAATTTAGTGCCCTGCTCTGCATAGAGATAACCTAATGCATTGTAGGCATCCGGTAATTCCTCCTGAGAGGTCAGTCCTATCGCCTTACGCAAATAGTTTTCTGCTTGCGTCACATCGTCCAGCATTTGATAAGCTATCCCAATACCTGTGAGCGCGGGAACATACTTGTCATCAACAGCTAAAATTTTTTCAAAGGCACCTACTGCTTTTTGCGCATCGTTGAACCTAAGGTAAATCTGTGCAAGTGTATAACGGGCATCTTTGATACGGACAGCTAAGTCAATACGTTCCGTACTTTTCGCGCGACTGGTACGATTCCCACTTCGCATTGAAAGTGCACGTTCTTCTAATAAGGCAATCGCGCTTGTGATGTGATGTTCAGCTTTTTCAAAATTGTCTTGTGCCTGATAGGCAAGGCTGATACCGCTGTGTGCATCAATTTCTGTCCAACTGCTGTTAGGAGATGGTCGGGGTATAGCACCACTTTCAATGGATTCCAAAACCGTGAGGAAGGAGCGCAGTGCTGCCGAATAGTCACCTGTCTGAAGGTAAAGTTGACCGAGACGGTTCCATACACTTTTCTGCTCGGGACTGATAGTTACCACTCGCTCATAGGACTGCAAAGCTTCTCCAAGACGATTTTGACTTTCGTAGAGTTCGGCGAGTTCCCAATGAAATTGGGCTCTAAAGGGCATAATCCGCGTCAGTGCTTTGAAAGATGTAATTGCGAGTTCAATCTTGCTGGGATCGTTTTCAACCTTGCCGAGATAGCGTGCTATGTTGCCGAGATGGCGATGTCCGTCACTGTGGTCAGGATCTAATTCAACAATTTCTTTTCCGACAGAAAGCATCTCCTCCAGTAATTCTCTCATTGATCGGTTCCCGCGTCCATTTTGCTCCAACCGCTTTTCTAATATTTGGGCTAACACCCATTTTGCATCCACATTTTCAGGATCAATTTGAATAGCTCTTCTCACATCTTCTTCAGCACCATTAATATCCTGCAGTCTTTCCAATCGGAGTGCTGCACGTTCTGTATAGATAAAACTGACACCTTGTGCAGACAAAACACCGTTTTCGGATTCACCGTCCATCTCCACTTCCTCAATTAACGCATCGTAGGCGGCTTTGCTAATGTTGCGTCCACCGGTTCTGCAATAGGCAGCCCACATCAGTTTCGCATAGATATCTGCCGCGCGTGCCATGTCGGTGTTTAACGCTGTATTAGCATCGGTGACCGGTACTAACTCAGGTGTCTCATCAGCGAGTACATCTGTTTGGGCGCGCAAATCGCGCCCCGAAACGAAACCTGCCATAACAAAGACAAAAATCGTGAGTATACCCAGATATTTCATTTTTTCCTCCGTGTGTGACAATCCACTATAAATCCTACGCATCTTCAAGCAGAGAAGATGAAAGTTCAATTTTAGCGGCATCAACAAGTTTCTCATCGGCTTGAAGTGCCATGATGCGCACCCCTTGGGTATTGCGTCCGATACGCCGAATATCCCCAACGGCTGTTCGGGTAACATACCCGTTTGAACTAATGAGAACGAGTTCATCAATATCAGCAACGCGTTTTGCAGCGACAACTGCCCCGTTCCGTGTTGACTTTCCGATGGCGATGATACCTTTCCCACCGCGTTTTTGGGAGCGATAAGCAGAGACAGCCGTGCGCTTGCCATATCCGTTTTCCGTGACGATCAACAAGGTGTCATCTTCCAACAAGGTGTCATCTTCCTTAGCAGCCTCTTGTCCGATTTCTTCTGCTTCAGTCCCCTCGCCGTTAACAATAACCATTTGTGCTACAAAGTCCTCAGCACCGAGTTCTATGCCACGGACCCCGCGCGTATTGCGTCCAAGAGCTCTGACATCTTTCTCATTAAACCGAATGGCAGTGCCCTTGTGGGTAACAAGGATAATATCGGAAGTGCCTTCTGTTACTTGCGCGCCAATGAGTTTGTCACCATCATCAAGTTTAACAGCAATAATCCCATTCGACAGTGTGTTCTCAAAACTGGCGAGTTCTGTCTTTTTGACAATGCCTTGTTCGGTCGCCATGAAAACAAATTTATCCGCTGCAATCTCGCCGGCATCAGCGCCCTCAGTACTCTGACTACCTACTTTCAGATATACGGTAACATAAGCAGTGATGTTTTCGTTTTGTGCCAATCGGAGTAGATTCACAACTGCACGTCCGGCTGATTGGCGACGCGCTTCAGGAATTTGGTAGACTTTTAACGTATAACATTTGCCCAAATCTGTGAAAAACAAAATGTTTTGATGTGCAGTCGCAACAAAGATATGCTCCAAAAAGTCGCCGTCCTTTGTTGTAGCACCCTTAATCCCAACGCCGCCGCGATGCTGTTTACGATAGGTATTCATAGGTAGCCGTTTGATGTAACCGGCATGCGATAGTGTGACGACCATCTCTTCATCAGCAATAAGGTCTTCCACTTCAAATTCTTTGACTTCGCTCGTAATTTCGGTTCGCCGCTCATCACCGTACTTTTCCCTGAGAGTTCCGAGCTCTGTTCGGATTATATCTGTTATCAGCGTCTCACTGGCAAGGATCGCGCGAAACTCGGCAATACGGTCTAATATTTCCGTGTATTCATCGTGGATACGCTGGCGCTCAAGACCTGTCAACTGGCGGAGCGTCATCGTGAGAATTTCTCTCGCTTGCTGCTCGCTGAGTTGGTAGGCATCCCGAAGCTCTTGTTCTGCGGCTTGCGGAGATTCAGCGGTTTGAACAAGTTCTATAATCGCCTCAAGGTTTTGTAATGCTAAGAGATACCCTTCAAGAATGTGATTTCTGCGCTCGGCACGGTCCAGTTCAAATTGCGTCCGTCGGCGAACCACGTCGCGCCGATGCGCAAGATAATAGTACAGAATCTCCTCAAGCGTTAGAACTTTCGGGAGCCCGTCCACAAGACACAGAAGATTAGCACTGAAATTTGTCTGCATCTGTGTATGCTTATACAACTGATTTAGAATGACCTGTGCAATTTCACCGCGTTTCAGGACTACGACAATACGGATATCCCTATCTGACTCGTCCCGTATATCCCTAATACCAGTGATCGTCTTGTTGACAACTAATTGATACATCCGATCAAGCAACTGATTTTTCTTTACCTGATAAGGGATTTCAGTTATGATTATTTGTTCCTGATCAGATTCGCTTTTACCTGCTGAGGTAACTCTTTCTATGATCGCCTTAGCACGGACAGTCACACTCCCTCTACCAGTGGTGTACATATTCTTGATACCCTGAGTACCTACGATCATTCCGGCAGTTGGGAAATCGGGACCGAGGATATGTTCCATGAGCGTTTCTGAAGTTGCATCCGGATCTGAGAGTTTGCAGAGCAGCGCGTCAATGACTTCATTCAGGTTATGGGGTGGGATGCGCGTGAGATAACCGATACCGATACCAGTGGTGCCATTGATAAGCAGATTTGGAAGGAGCCCTGGAAGAACTGTCGGTTCTTCCAAGGAATCTTTATAGTTCGGTTGAAAATCAACGACCTGCTTATCTATGTCAGTAAGCATCTCTTCGGCAATCGTGGCAAGTCGACATTCCGTGTAGCGCATCGCCCCAGGCGGGTCGTCGTCGATACTACCGAAGTTCCCTTGTCCATCTATGAGTGGGTAGCGCATATTAAACGGTTGCGCCATGCCGACAAGAGTACCGTAAATAGGTCCATCACCGTGTGGATGATAGTTCTTCATCACCTCCCCAACGACAGCGGCACACTTGTCATAAGGCCGGTTCGCGGTGAGATTTATCTCTCCCATGGCATAGATAATCCGACGCGTGCTGGGTTTGAGGCCGTCACGTACATCAGGTATCGCGCGATTGGTATTGACACTCATCGCGTAGGTGAGATACGACGTTTTTAATTCATTTTCTATGTTGCGTTCTTGGATGTTTTCCATGGTTATCGGTTATAAGTTATAAGCTATAAGTTGTAGGTTAAAAAGGGTTGGGAAACTTCCGAAGTTCTCCACTTATAACCAACTACTTATGGGGATATCCTCCTTTAAGCACCGTACAAATCAAGATTTACCTGAGTACCGTAGCGTTCTATAAATTCGCGTCGAGGTTCCACAGTATCACCCATGAGCAATGTAAAGATGCGGTCAGCTTCGATGGCATCTTCAAGCGTCACCTTAAGTAGGACACGCTCATCTGGGCGCATTGTGGTATCGCGCAACTGTTCAGCGTTCATTTCGGCTAAGCCTTTGTACCGAGTGATTGTAAGACCTCGGTGTTCCATTTCAAAAAGATGCTGCACAAGAGAAACAACATCATCTGTATGGTGAATGTCACCGTTTTCGGATTGGATGCTAAACAAATTTTGGCGTTCTGAATTACTTGCGTCAGTTGTTTTCGCCGAAGGCAAGAGGTCAGTGTCTTGGATGTGAAACTCAGCGAGTTTCTCAAGTTCTTGTCGCAGTTCGTGCCGCCACGTCCGTGGTGCCGGGTCAATAGTGCTTTCCGTATCTGCTGGCGGCGCGTTTTCAAAAAGCGTTGTTTGCGTGCTGGTGCCGGATAATACTTGTTCAGGCGGCTCTTGCGATGCTATTGTATCGGTACTTCTATCGGGAGGAAACACCTCAAGCATAGCAAGTAGTTTATCTATGTTATCAGACGTATCGGTTCCATTTGCATCCTTCTGTTCAAGGTGAGCAGGTTGCTCAATATTTGAAAACTGTGTTGGTGTTATACCGCTCCGCTTGATTTGATCAAGTAGCATTTGAATTTTACGTACAGCATTAGAGATGGTCTTATACTCGGATGCTGTGTAAGGAGCACCTCGGCGAGCATTTGTTATCTGTACCGTGTCAAGGGCAAGCGTAAGGAGGTAGTCTTCCATCTGCTCATCGTCTTGCAAATATTGTGAACTTCTGCCTTTTTTGACTTGGTAAAGTGGCGGTTGAGCTATGTAGAGGTGACCGGAAGCGATGAGGTCTGGCATCTGGCGAAAGAAAAAAGTTAAAAGCAGGCTTCGTATGTGCGCGCCATCAACATCAGCATCTGCCATAATAATCACTTTGGCATATCGGAGTTTTTCGAGGCTGAATTCCTCAGCACCGATACCTGTGCCTAATGCGGTTACAATGTCAATAACTTGTGCGTTTTTAAGTATTTTGTCGAGTCTTGACTTGTCTACATTGATACCTTTACCTTTCAGAGGTAGAACGGCTTGGTTTTGCCGGTCGCGCCCCTGTTTAGCCGTACCGCCAGCGGAATCACCCTCTACGAGGAAGATCTCAGTTCGCGAAGGGTCGCGTTCAGAACAGTCGGCGAGTTTTCCGGGCATTGAAGCGGAGTCAAGGACGCTTTTACGGCGGATCACCTCGCGTGCACTGCGTGCAGCTTCACGGGCGCGCGCGGCATCAACGGCTTTTTGGATAATACGTTTGGAGACGCTCGGATTTTCTTCCAAAAGTGTTTTGAGTCGGGAACCGACAAAAGTTTGGACAATGCCTTCAACCTCTGTATTTCCGAGTTTAGATTTCGTCTGCCCCTCAAATTGCGGATCCGGAACTTTAACACTGATAACAGCGGTTATGCCTTCGCGGATGTCTTCACCTGTGAGGTCCACTTTGACGTTCTTCAAGAGATCATTAGCATTGGCGTAATTTTTAAAAGCGCGCGTAAGCGCACTTTTGAAACCGCTTTCGTGAAAACCACCTTCGGTGGTACGAATGTTGTTCGCGTAAGAACTTATGTTTTCCGAGTAAGCCGTATTAAACTGGAAGGCGATTTCCACTACAACATCTGACTGAACACCTTCTACGTAGATAGGTTCCGGATGGAGTACCTCCTTGTTTTGGTTGTAATGGGTAACAAAGGAAGCGATGCCCCCATCGTACTGAAAAGTGATCGGTTCAGAATTATCTTCATCGCGTCCATCATGGAACTGAATACGTACACCTTTATTCAGGAAGGCGAGTTCTCTGAGTCGGTCGCGAAGCGTGTCGTGTGAGAAATCGAGCGTATCAAATATTTCGGCATCGGGCATGAACGTCGTCCGAGTCCCGGTTTTATTGCTATTACCCAGTTTTTCTACAGACGTCTGCGGGATACCACGGGCATAGCGTTGTTCGTAGATTGCACCGTCCTGCTGGACCTGCACATGAAGCCACTCAGAAAGCGCGTTGACACAAGAAGCACCGACACCGTGCAAACCCCCAGCGGTTTGGTACCCGACCTGCTCGCGACCGTCGAATTTGCCGCCAGCGTGCAACGTTGTCATCACTACCTCAAGTGCTGAGATACCGGCTGTTGCATGCATGTCAACTGGAATACCACGACCATCGTCGGCGACGGTAACACTACCATCAGTGTGGAGTTGTACGTTGATTTGCGTGCCGTAACCCGCACCGATCTCATCTATGCAGTTGTCAACCAACTCTGTGACAAGGTGATGTAATCCAGCGGGACCGGTGCTGCCGATGTACATGCTCGGGCGCTTTCTAACAGCTTCAAGACCTTCAAGGATTTGTATGTCACTCGCCGTATATGTTCGTTCGTCTTTTGACAATTGTGATACCTCGCTTTGAATTGGGCCCAGTATATAATACGGGTGTTATTTTTTTTAAAGTGGTGATGTAGAGGCGCGAGTCACGCTGTTGTTATCGCGTTTTGATACTTAAAATAGGATACCTTATTTTAAAAACTTTGTCAAGGCTTTTCTTCGCTCTGCGTAATGAATAATTGCCGCAAAGAAATTTTTAAATCAGTATCCGGCACATCAGTTGTTGCTTGCTCAATTTGTTCTAATTCTCTGGAGGTTGGAGTGCGAATATCATTTGCGTGAGGCGTTTCCTCTGTGGTCTTTGAGGTTTCAGGGGCAGCGGGGGCGTGTTCTGTGTGATGGGGTGTTGCTTTCTCCGCTGGGCGTATCTCTATCCGGAGATCTGTAAGAACAGGTTGTCTTAATTCCGCATTCAGATCTGCTATAATCCTCTGTTTAAGGAATAGTAATTCTTTTTTCAACGGAGGATATTCCGTGTAGATTTTCAAAACACCGTCCGACAGCGATACTGGGGCTGCTCCGGTTCCAAGGGGTGTTCCAAGAAGTTCGCGCCAGAGGACAAAGACTTTCTGCTCAAGCATCTTGGGCTCGAAGTCATGGGAGCGAGCGAATTCAGTGAAGAGGTCGCGTAGGTTTTCGGTCTTGCGCATTTTAAACTCGTTGGTCTAACTTAGGAAGCCCACCAATGGTGGTGTGTTAAGAAGACTTGTTAGTTGCGGTGGCGTAGCTAATCTGAGCATTCTCGACCGTCAAAACGTTCGGTTGATTGAGATAGTGTACAAGAGGTTCAGCATGCGTAGCTGTGATGAAGGTTTGGGCACTTAAATTTTGGAGCACCTCTAATAAATGCCCTACCCGCTTGTAATCTAACTCTGAAGTAACATCATCCAATAAAACTATTGGGTCTCTGCCTGTTAGGTGTCGAATCAACTCTAATTCTGCTAATTTGAGTGCTAAAGCGATAGTCCGTTGTTGCCCTTGTGATCCATAAGAGCGCGCTACCTCTCGAAATGTTCCAGTTCCGGGATCCGCGGCTGGTGGTTCGTTTTCGCTATGGTGGTGAATGATAGACTCGTTGGGTTCACTCTCCAATTCGATGAGGAAATCGTCTCGGTGCGGGCCGACTAAGGTTGTACCTCTCTGTAAATCTGCCTCGCGGGAAGCGTTTAATGATATGCCAAAATGTTTGGCTATCTTGTCTTCATCTTCATGGGTAGCCTTGTGGCGCGCGTCTGAAGACTCCGCTAATGAATTAGGACCGGTGGTTTCTAAAATACTGCCTGTCATATTGTCAATTGACGTATCGTTCGACACCGATGCCGAACGATACGTCAGGGCGAGATTTTCTAAACCGCCAGTGAGTTTTTGGTGGTTTCGGATCGCGTGGTCTTTCAATTGGTGAAAAATTTCCAACCGTCTTATGATAACTGCCGTGCCATGTACAAGCAGTAATGGGTCCCAAGCATCGAGTTGCTTTACGTTTGCGAACGTTGCACGAATCTGCTTTAGCAACTCATTTCGTTGTTTGAGCACGAGATTGTACTTTTGCAAATTTTTTAAGTATTCGCTGTCAATCTGTGAGATTAGGAGATCTAAGAACCGTCGTCTTTCTGAAGGTCCGCCTTTTACTAATGTCAGTGACTCTGGTGAAAAAAATACAGCGTTAAATTGGCCAATCCACTCGGAACGTTTTGTCTGGAGGATACCGTTTTTCTTTAATCTAAACTGTCCGCGTGCCTTTTTCATCGCTTCAAGAGATGTTACATCATCACTGCCGTTTCTCAATGTCCCTTTCAGGTAGAATCCTGACTCATGATGCCGAATTAATTCGGCATCATGAGTCGCACGATGAGATTCCGCGGTGCAAAGAAAATAGATTGCTTCAAGCAAACTGGTTTTTCCTTGTGCATTTCCACCGACAATTAAATTAACAGGCTTAGAGAAGTCCACTTCGCAATTGATATAATTACGAAAATTTCGTAGGACGATATGGTTTAATAACATCTTATCTTGGTTGTAAATATTTGAGTTGGGTCGGGTGCAAAATCTGGTAATTTTTACCACTTATCAACATCTTCTAATTGTACTAC
>VYCT01000213.1 GCA_009843785.1 Candidatus Poribacteria bacterium
TCAAATCCATCACATAAAACTACATTTAATTTTAATTTGCTTTACCAATTCAATTATGCTATAATTAAAATTGCGATAGTGGGGGCATCAAATACCCCACTATAAAAACGAGGTATCTAATGCCTCACTTGTTGCAATGATTAGGCAGTCCAGTCGCTAAATTGTTCTGCCTAGCCATCACTGGAAAAATAGGGGCAATTTATTTTTTGTCCCTATCTCCCTTTTTTAATTGTAGCATCTAACAAGTGCTTTGTCAAGAAAAAAGGAATTTTTGTTTTTGGTCAAAAACCTTGGATAGTTATTCAGACATAAGCACTTTTCGTTTAGGTGCTAACTATCGTATAGAGGTGTATAGTGATTCGCAATCTGTTTTTATGCCTAATGGCAATTATTGTAATTGGCGGCTGTTCGGACACATCAAACCTAATCACACCCAACCAGATAGACACGATTTTATCAACCTGCGATACCGACATAGATATTGACATCGCCAACGGCAACTATACTGGCAATTTTGACATCAACAAAGCCTGCGTAGATAACGTATTGCTTACAACGAACCCCGTTGACGATACAACTGAACCTGTTACCACCAAAGGCTCGTTAGTCCGAAAGGTTTCTGTTGATCAGTTAGTTAGTGATACTAAAAACGGTAAGACTTCTTATCAAGGTAAATTAGTGTTTCTAACTGCGAATGTTAGGCGTAATTCTGATAATGAGCGTTTATATTTATCTACGACTGATAACACTGTTTCCTTTTCAATAGATGCCCCAGGTGATATTTTCGATGGCACTTTTGAAAAGAACTATATTGCAGGGCAAACTTACGATTTTGTTCTTTATATTAGAGAACAGGAAACTCCTAATCTCACGGATCAGTTTACTTTCAACGACAACAGTTGGTACATCCGATCTTACTTGGTAGAAGATGGCGATAATATTCGCAATATCACTATGGATCAATTAGTAAGTGATACAAAACAAGATCAAAAGACTTACGAAGGCAGTGTTGTATCGTTTAATGCCGAAATTCGGTTTGTTTTGACATCGGGGACTATTACTTTGACTACCAACGATGATAATGTTTCCTTTTTCGTAAGTTCCCCAGGTGGTATTTCGGATCGCACTTTTGAAAAGAACTATATTGAAGGTCAAACTTACGATTTTATTCTCTATATTCAAGAACAAGAACAGCCAGATGCAACAGATGGCAGTTGGGATATTTGGTCTTATATCGTTGAATAGCAATTAGGCAGGTATCTAACCAGATGCTTGCCTTTTCTTTTAGGAGATTAGCATGAATTCTATTTTTGGGATTAAGAATGAAAAATTAGAACGAGCAAGGCGAAAGGCTAATTTATCAAGGCGGGATGTTGCTACGGAATTAGGTTTATTGGATTCTACATCCATTAGAGATTGGGAATGGGGCTTAGTCGTCCCGGAAAAACATCGTAAGAAACTTATTGAATTATATGGGCTTGATAAGAAATACGATTGTTGATTTCTTGACAAGAGAAGTGCCGACGTTGGCTCATGTATAAATTCAATGCAACTGCGTCAGTGAAGCCAATAACTACAAGGTTTAAATTTTTCTTAGGCATTCGTTCCTGACATAAGCCGAAGTTTTTCGGTTAGGTAGTGAGATATTAGACCGACATTGACTTGTGACTCAAAAATTTGGCAAAAACATTGTCAAACCGAAAAACCTCGTACAAAATACCTGAGGGGTGTGCATTATTCCAAGCGTTGGATACACGTTTCCGTAGGGGCGAGGTTCCCTCGTCCGCTATCAAACTATTATCCGTTCATTGTCGGGTTGGGAAACCCAACCCGACGCGGAAATATTTATGCACACCCCTCAAATACCTAAAGGTAAGGAATCCGCTAATGAGTAATCATGATCAGTTAACATCCGATGTAAAGGATAATTCTCAGAAGCTGTTTGGTGAAGATATCTGTTGGGTAGACCCTCCACCGGAACTTAAAGCACTTACGCGCCGTAAACCGCCCGATTTAGTAGGTAAAACCTCTAACGGAAATATCATTATTGTTGAAGTAAAAACAGAATTTGACAATACTGATAAGACCAATAAACTTGATGGAATGGATAAATCTATAGGACAAGTTCTACGGTATGCTTATGCCTATGTAGAGGAACTGATTTGCCAAGATCGAAAACCCTCGGATGAAACATTGAAAGAGGAACTTAAAAAATTTCGCCTATTTATCGTCGGTAGAGAACATTTGCAACGCCTTGAGGATATTTGCCAGTTATTGCAAGCACACGGCATCAATACCTATCACAGGGTCCTTCCAGACAACTGACAGCCACCTTACTTTCGGCGAGATAGATACTCAGATAGCGCGTAGTCGAACGGTGTGGCGGTATCCATCTGCACATAATCAATCTGGCTCGCGCCGCACCCACGACGGTAACTCTGGATAAATCCGTTCAGTTTCTCAAGGTAGTCCGTTTTCAGCGTATCGGCTTGGGTTGAAAGTGTCTCTCCGGTTTCCATATCCCGAAAAACGACAGAGCCAGTATAAGGGAAGGTAAGTTCGGCAGGATCAAGCAGGTGAAAGACAATCACCTCGTGTTTTTGGTGGCGGAGATGTTTCAACGCTGAGATGACTTGCGAGGGTTCATCGAGCAGATCTGAGATAACGATGACTAAACCGCGTCGCACAATCCGCTTAGCGAGTTCGTGGAAAAAACTGCTCAACTTGGTCTCCTGACCGGGGGTCGCGTTTTCCAACGCGGACATAATCGCTTGAAGATGTGTTGCTGCACCCCTTGGTGGAATGTATTGCGTAATATCTGTATCGAAGAGTGCCAATCCAACGGAATCGCGTTGTTTCAGCATGAGGTAAGTGAGTGTCGCTGCGAGGTAACAGCCGTATTCAAACTTCGTCAACGACTCCTCGGTATGTTTATAGTTCATTGACGCGCTCGTGTCAAGCAGAATATAGGCACGCAGGTTGGTCTCTTCTTCAAACTTCTTGACGTAATACCGGTCGGATTTTCCGAAGACTTTCCAGTCGATATAACGGATCTCATCGCCGGGCATATATTGCCGGTGTTCCGCGAATTCGACGCTGAACCCTTGATACGGACTTTTGTGCAGACCCGTGACGAACCCTTCAACAACGAGTCGTGCAACAAGTTCCATACCGCCAATCCGAGAGAGCGCGACCGGGTCTAAGTATTTATGAGATGTTTGCATGTTTTTCGTTTACCAAATTACTCGAAAGTGGCAACTGACACCGGGCGTTTTGGCGCAACAGTTTGCTGATTTCGCTTAATACGTTCAATTTCTTTTATGGTCTGCGCCGTCAAGTACCCCTCACCACAATTCGGGCAATGGATCGTAGGCACATTTTCGATAACGAGAAGGGATTCACCTTTGTGATAACTCCGCGAAACATAGCGTTGGCGCGCACCCTCTTCTCCACAAATATCACACTTCATTGTTTGATGTCTTTTTTCACTTTTATTGGAACTCTGCCAGAAAGTCCGCTGGCTTTACAATAAGGATACCCTGATAATTTCCAAGTGGCAACAGATGCTTCTGATCGCCAGTAACAATATGGGTAGCTCCTCCGACAACAGCACATTCTATTATCATGTCGTCGTCTGGATCGGTTGTGATGCCTTTGAGGCGATTGGGAATTTCTACCGTTTGGAGGAAACCAAGAAGCCGGGTCTTCACTACCGAGGTCCGGGTCGAAGGAATACCCAACTTGATCATTAGCTTATCTTCAAATTCATCAAGAATCTCATCACAAATTAACCCTTTAACCTTATTTTCCTGTGCCAGTTCAATGGATCGATAAGGCACACCACCCCAAATCATACCCGATATCAGAACATTTGTATCATAAACGACTACCGGTTGCATTCACGATCCTCGTGGACGATGTCGTCAATAAAATATAAACGCTCGTCGTCTGTCATCGTGTCCCAGTCTAATCCGCGTTCGGCACATAATTGTCTAACTTTTGATTCAGCATATTTCATCCGTTCCTCGCGTTCTGCTGGTGTTTCCTTTGTCAGTGCACGAACAACCAAGAATTTTTCTTCCGGCGGCATCTGCTGAACCAGATCAATGATTTGTTCAGTTGTTAATTCAAGCGTCAAATTCATTTTGATTCACCTCCTAAATCTTGAAGTTCAATTATAACAAAAATTTGCTTGAATATCAACTGAAATTCAAGGAACAGCAGGAACATATTGTAAATTATGTGAGCAGTGGCTTCAACCACCGCTTTGCCGTTTCCATGTCCATGCCGGTGCGTTCCGCATAATCTGCAACCTGATCCTCCCCGATCCTACCGATGCTGAAATATCGCGCTTCTGGATGCGAATAATACCACCCACTCACAGATGCCGCCGGAGCCATCGCCAGACTTTCAGTGAGAGAGATCCCCGTATTTTCTGTTACATTCAACAAATCGAACAACACCCGTTTTTGGTTGTGGTCGGGACAGGCAGGGTAACCGGGTGCCGGACGGATCCCTCGGTATTTTTCGGCAATCAAGGCATGGTTATCCAACGTCTCATCAACGGCATACCCCCAAAGCTTTGTGCGGACGTGCTGATGCATCTTCTCCGCGAACGCCTCTGCGAGTCGGTCTGCCAACGCCTTCGCCATGATGCTGTTATAATCGTCCTGCTGCTGCTCAAATTCGGCACAGAATTCGGAGACACCGATACCGGTTGTCACTGCAAACGCCCCGATATAGTCTGGCATTGTTGTCGCCTTCGGCGCGATGAAATCGCCAAGGCTGAGATTCGGTCTCGTGAACGGCTGTTCCGTCTGTTGGCGTAGGTGGTGTAGTGTAGCGATGGGTTCCGTCCGCGCTGCGTCGGCATAGATTTCAGTGTCTTCGCCGACACCGTTGGCTGGGAAAAGCCCAACGACAGCGCGTGCCTGAAATCTTCTCTCTTCGACAATGATCCGCAAAAGTGCTTCCGCATCTTTAAGGAGTTTACGTGCTTCTTCACCGACCTCCGGATTTTCCAATATATTTGGATACTTACCACGGAGTCCCCAAGTCGTGAAAAACGGACTCCAGTCGATGTAGTCAACGAGTTTCTCCAAAGCGTAGTCATCGAAGACCGTAACACCTATTGTTGAAGGTTTAGCGGGGCGGTAATTCTGCCAGTCCGGCATGAATTTCCGTTCTTGGGCAACAGTGAAGGAAAGCAAGTTCGCCTGTTTCCGATTTTTCGCACGGCGTTCTCGGATGTCTGTATATTCTTCACGAATGTGTTCGGTGAACGCCCCCTGTCTTTCACTGCTCATCAAATCGCTAACAACGCCAACGCTTCGGGACGCATCTTTGACATGGATCGTTGAACCGTTGTAAGTAGGTTCAATTTGGACCGCAGTATGTATCTTAGAGGTGGTCGCGCCACCGATGAGGAGCGGGATACGGAAGCCTTCTCGTTCCATCTCTTCAGCGACATGTACCATCTCATCTAACGATGGTGTGATGAGTCCACTTAATCCGATAATATCGGCATTCTCTTGCCGTGCCGTCTCCAGAATCTCTTCCGCCGGCACCATTACCCCAAGATCGATAACTTCGTAATTGTTGCAGCCGAGCACAACACCGACGATATTTTTTCCGATGTCGTGTACATCGCCTTTCACCGTCGCCATCACAATTTTGCCCCTGGATCGGATAGCGCCTTCCGCTTGTTCTTTTTCAATAAAGGGTATGAGATGTGCGACTGCCTTTTTCATCACACGCGCACTTTTGACCACTTGCGGCAGAAACATTTTACCGTCCCCAAAAAGTTCACCGACGCGGTTCATACCGTCCATCAGTGGTCCTTCGATCACCTGTATCGGCCGTTCGTATGTCAGACGTGCTTCTTCCGTGTCTGCTTCAATGTATTCGATAATCCCTTCAACGAGTGCATGACTGAGCCGTTTTTCAACCGGGAGTTTCCGCCATTTTCGACTCACACGCTTCTTTTTCCCTTTCCCTTGCAGCGTGCCAGCGAGTGTGACGAGTCTATCCGTAGCATCTTCTCGCCGGTCGAATAGGACATCCTCCACTGCTTCGAGAAGCGTTTTCGGTAGGTCGTCATAGACGGCGAGTTGCCCGGCATTGACAATTCCCATGTCCATACCGGCATTAATGGCGTGGTAGAGGAACGCGGCGTGCATCGCCTCTCGTACCGTATCGTTGCCACGGAAAGCGAAAGAGATATTGCTAACGCCGCCACTCACCAAAGCGTCCGGACAGGTGGTTTTAATCGCCTCACACGCCTCAATAAATGCCTTCGCGTATGCGTTGTGTGCCTCAATGCCGGTTGCGACGGCGAAGATGTTCGGATCGAAAATGATGTCCTCCGGTGGAAACCCGGCTTCTTCTGTCAAAATTCGGTACGCCCTACGGCAGATCTCCACCTTCCGTTCATAGGTATCCGCTTGCCCCGCTTCGTCGAACGCCATCACAATAACGGCGGCACCGTATCGACGGATCAGTCGCGCTTTCGCTAAGAAA
The DNA here is from genome assembly GCA_009843785.1 of Candidatus Poribacteria bacterium. Lineage (GTDB taxonomy): Bacteria > Poribacteria > WGA-4E > WGA-4E > WGA-3G > WGA-3G. The sequence goes on from VYCT01000213.1 coordinate 6,520, forward strand.
TCTGACTCCCCTTCTTTCAAGCTAATCGAGTTGACGACGCCTTTCCCCTGAACGCACGCCAACCCCGCTTCTATCACTTCCCACCGGCTCGAATCCAGCATGATAGGCACACGACTAATGTCCGGTTCAGCAGCAATCAGGTTCAAGAACTTGACGATTGCGGTTTTGGCATCTAACATACCCGCGTCCATGTTAATGTCGATGAGTTGCGCGCCGTTTTCCACTTGGTCGCGCGCAACCTCTAACGCGGTTTCGTAGTCCTCATTTTTAATGAGCGTCGCGAATCGGCGTGAACCTGTTACGTTTGTCCGTTCACCAACGTTAACAAAGAGAGAATCCGGCGTGATGTTAAACGCCTCTAAACCGCTCAGACGGCAGGCGCGTTCTTGTGGCATCGGTTGACGCGGCGAGTATTCAGCGGCGACTTTGGCAATCGTTTCGATATGTTCAGGTTGGCTGCCGCAACAGCCACCGACGATATTGACAAAGCCGTTTTGCGCGAATTCATGCATCCAATCTCCCATTTCCGTGGGTGTCTGTGTATACTGACCGAGTTCGTTGGGGAGCCCAGCATTCGGATAGCAGATAACCGGTATGTCCGCCATCTTTGCCATCTCTGCGAGGTAGGGACGGATCTGTTGCGCGCCAAAACCGCAGTTCAACCCGACAGCGAGCAGATTGGCATGTCGAACGGAGTTCCAGAACGCTTCAACTGTTTGCCCTGAAAGGTTGCGTCCACCACCGCCACTTCTGTCAGAGGAGACGATAAGCGGGATGTCGATGCCTCGCGTCTCGGCGAGTGTTTGTATCGCAAAGAGCGCGGCTTTACAATTGAGCGTGTCCATGACGGTTTCGACAAGGAGAAAGTCAGCACCACCGTCAATTAAGCCTTCTGCTTGCGTTGTGTAGGCGGAAACGAGTTGTGAGAACGTAATATTTCGGTAGCCGGGATCGTTGACGTTCGGTGAGATGGTGCAGCTGCGATTCGTAGGTCCCATGCTACCAGCGACGAAACGCGGTTTATTTGGCGATGTCCATTTATCTGCGACTTCACGCGCAATACGTGCTGCGGCATAGTTTACCTGATACGCAATATCTTGGAGTTGATAATCCGCCATTGAGACAGATGTGCTGGTAAAGGTGTTTGTTTCAATGATGTCCGCGCCAGCACTACAATAGTTTGCGTGTATTTCTCGGACAATGTGTGGTTGTGTTATGGAGAGTAGATCGTTGTAACCTTTGAGTTCGCAGGAGTGATCTGCAAACTGTTCGCCACGAAAATCTGCTTCTGTGAGCCGATAGGTCTGCAACAGTGATCCCATCGCACCGTCAAGAATCAGAATCCGTTTTTCCAGTTCGTTTTTAAGATATGTTATCCGTTCAGAATTTGCCATATTTTTAATTTACCTTGCGGAGGTAGAACATACGTTTCAACGATAAAGTGCGTTCCATAAATCCGCTCTCCATTACATTACGAGCTACGGGTTTTGAGGCGAATTTTTAATTTACCTTGCGGAGGCAGAACATACGTTTCAACGATAAAGTGCGTTCCATAAATCCGCTCTCCATTACATTACGAGCTACGGGTTTTGAGGTGATCTTAAGAGGAACACTTTAGTTAGACGAAAACATCTTAACAGCCAACTGCTATTTATGCTACCATAGCGCGACATGCGGCTGTCCTATGCATACATCACGTGTTATAATATACCACATAAAAAGCCACTTTGTCCATTTAAAGTCTACGAGATTTCCATGCAAAACCGAAACGAAGAACTGCAACGTTCACCACATTCCCATAAATACGCCATCCATTTTGACATCCTTCCAGAGATCTCTTATCTCAATGAAGACCTCCCGGTTCTCATAGCGGATCTCTTGCCAATTTTTCACGGTTTCCCAGAAGAGGTCTGGATCTCTGAAAAATGGGTAGACGAAGGGCTCGATTTTTGTCGGGTGGTTTTCTCGGTGTCTGCCGAATCCCCAGATGCGATTAAAACTTTCGGTAACTGGTTTCAGGCGATCTTCCGAGAACCCTCCGTCACCGAAGTTTTAGAACGTCTCGTCGCGCACGCTTTGGATGAACCCAACGCTGCCGAGGTTATGCTGACAGATTGGACACGGTTGGCGAATTAGTTATCCGTTTTCAGTTCGCTTCGCTTTCAGTTAATCAGGACTGACGCAACGCGCAATAATGCACCTCGCATTTGGGGTTTTTGCTGGGGGTATTTGCTTGGGTATTTCTGCGGATTTCTTCGCGTACGCCTAATCAGGACTGACGCAACGCGCAATAATGCACCTCGCATTTGGGGTTTTTGCTGGGGGTATTTGCTTGGGTATTTCTGCGGATTTCTTCGCGTACGCCGCAGAATTGCGCGACTACGAACCGGACTGCTTTTGAGAAACACGCGTATTTCCAAGGGACCCTGTTTGTAGTAAAGCGATTCATTGTCTGCCCGCGTAAGGCCTATTTAATATCTTGTGGGAGTCCAGTTTACTGTATCTGCTACAGAAACCCTCTGAACTCTCACTGCGAGGCAAACTGATAACTGATAACTAAAAAATGCGTTGACATCGAAAAATAAAATAGGTATAATATTAGGTGAAAATCAGTTTCCAAAACACGATTTGGAAAAACAGGAGATAGTGATGATCCGACAAAACAATTGGCGTACTGTGTTGCGGAAATCTGTGGGATTTCAAAAATTTCTATTAGCAGTGCCGCTCCTTTCTTTGCTATTTGTTAGCAGTGCGTATTCGCAAAATGTTGATGAAATTTTTCAAAATTTCAAACAGGCTTATGACAAGTCTGATAATTTCAGCGCGAATTTTGAGGAGACAACACTGTTTGCGAATACGAAAAGCGTCGCTCGTGGACGGATTGTTTTTAGGAAACCGAATTTACTCCGTCGGGAGTACGTAGGGAAAAAAGATGCCGCTAAAGTCATCCAAGTTACTGTTTTTGATGGAGAGTACGGTTGGACGTATACGCCGATGCTCGACCAAGTGAATAAGATGAAATTGGACAACCCGAAAGGGCAGTTGTTTCCGGGTATCGGGGCATCACTTGATGATTTTGAAGCGATGTATGATATGGCACTTGTCCCTGACGAATTCGCGAATCCGAAAGGTATACACAATATTGAATTGACCCCGAAAAAGGGCTTGGCGAATCCGGCAGTGAAGGAGAAATTTCAAATCTGGGTAAAGTCCGATGGGTGGCTCCCCGTTCAAGTGGGTCACGAAATTGAACTTGAAGACGGATCTCGTCAAAGCGCGATTGTTAAGTTCTCGGAAATTAAACGCGATAAAAAACTCGCACCGGACCTTTTCAAGTTTGTGGTGCCTGAAGATGCCGAGGTCATCGATCTTTCCGAAAATTAGAGCCTATCTCTAATGATGAGAGAATCTCTGATGTGGCGGCAATATACATTATGGATTTCGGTACCCTTTTTCGGTTGGCAAATCTTCTAACGCTTTTACGGCTGTTCCTGATACCGCCTTTCATCTTCTGTTTTCAAGCAGATATGATGGTCCCTGCCTTCCTTATTTTTATTCTCGCTGCGCTAACAGACAATATTGATGGAAAAATCGCGCGGAGACAAGGTGTCACCAGTTTCGGGAAATTCATGGACCCGCTCGCAGACAAATTGTTAATCGGTGCCGCCTTAATCTGTTTAACCTTTTTTCAGGGCATCGGTGGTGGACTTATCCCAATGTGGATGGTTGTTGTCATTATGGGGCGGGAAGTGCTTGTTACGCTTTTGCGGATCGTTTTCATCGCAAAGTACGGGCAGGTGGTCTCCGCAAGCCAGTTGGGAAAATACAAGATGACTTCACAACTGATTGTTATTGCTATCGGTTTAGTTTTGCTTGCGGTCCAGAACGATCAGACCGCCACATTTGTATTGAAAACCCGGGGACCGATCTATTTTATGATGTATCTACCCTTGGTACTCACAGTCGGGTCTGGTGTGGAGTTTTTCGTTAATAACCGCAAAGCTTTATCCGCACTGATCTTTTCAACCGGTTACGATCCAGAAGCAGGTGCGTGATGGCCACAGCTAAAGGTGAGAGTATTCGGTGTTTTGTAGCCATCGAAATACCAAAAGCGATACAGGCGTTGTTCAAGCCTGTACAGACACACCTCCAATCCTTAGGAAAATCACGCGAGCCCGATCATCGTGATGACGTGATTTCGCCAATTCGCAAAGCTTCATGGACAAAACCCGGCAACTTTCATCTGACCTTAAAGTTCCTCGGTGATGTCCATTCTGAAGCGGTGGGTGCCGTGAGCGAAGCGGTTCAGAACATCGCCGCGACACAGGCTCCATTTTCTATTCAATTCGGTGGCATCGGCGCGTTTCCCACGCTGGCGCGGCCGCGGGTTATCTGGATCGGGGTCAAACACGGCGCAGCGATTGTCTCACACCTTGCGAAAGCCGTGAATCTTGAACTGAAGCCTCTCGGTTTCCCAACGGACAATCGCTTTCATCCGCATCTTACACTCGGACGGCTTAGAAGTCCGGTAAATCTTCAACCGCTAAAAAACGTTCTACGGAAATATGATACAATTGATGAGGCAACGGTGAGTGTCAATGAAATCACTGTCATGCAAAGCCAACTTCACCCGAATGGCGCGATTTATACGCCTTTAAGCGTATGCCGTTTTTCGACGCGAGGTCGAGGTTAGAAACCTCTTTCACAAGAAGTTGGAACTGTCAGAAATCGGGGTTAGAAACCCCTTCCACAAGAGAAATAAAGGAGAACCCTTAGAACATGTTAGATGAACAAAAACAGAAAGCTATCGACCAAGCGATCTCACAAGTGGAACGTGAATTCGGTAAAGGTGCTATTATGCGTTTCACAGACAATGATATTGTACCTGTCGAAGCGATCCCGACCGGCGCACTCTCGCTGGACCTCGCCCTCGGTGTAGGCGGTGTACCGCGCGGTAGAATCATTGAAATTTTTGGACATGAAGGGACCGGTAAGACAACTTTGGCACTTCATATCGTCGCCGAAGTACAAAAATTAGGCGGCACGGCTGTGTTCATTGATGTTGAACACGCACTTGACACCACCTATGCGCGAAATATCGGGGTCAATATGGAAAACCTGTTGATCGCGCAACCTGATGCAGGCGAACAGGCGTTGGAGATTGTTGAGACGCTCATCCGGAGTGGGGCTATCGACTTGGTCGTTGTTGATTCTGTCGCGGCATTGACACCCCAAGCCGAGATTGAAGGTGAAATGGGGGACGCGCATGTCGGATTGTTACCGCGTCTGATGTCCAAAGCGCTGCGAAAGTTGTCCGGTGTTACCAATAAGTCTCAGACGTGTGTGATCTTTACGAACCAGATTCGGCAAAAAATCGGAATTATGTTCGGTAATCCGGATACAACACCTGGTGGACTTGCGCTCAAGTTCCATGCTTCCATTCGGTTGGAACTCCGCCGCGGCACTCAAATTAAAGATGGTAATGAGATTCTTGGGAGCAGTGTACGTTTCAAAGTGGTCAAAAATAAGGTGGCTCCTCCTTTCAAGGAGGGAGAATATGACGTTACCTTCGGACAGGGCATCTCTAAAGAAGGAAATCTCTTAGATATTGCCGTTGACAACGAGTTTATCCAGAAAAGTGGGTCTTGGTTTGCCTACAACGGTGAACGTATTGGGCAAGGCAGGTCAAATGCCAAGAAATATTTGGAGGATAACCCTGATATTGCCGCAGAAGTTGAGGCGAAGGTCCGTGAAGCGATGCGTATGTCGCCAGACGCGGGTGCCGGCGCGATTCCGGAAGAGGAAGATGATGTCCACGAGACGGTTGAGACCGTCGAAGAGGACTAAAATTGGTATAGCAAGGTCTTTGTGCCTTGCTATACAGAGTAGCTTGAATATTAAGATTTATGCATTTCCTCCTTAAAGGCCCCCTGATAAGGCGGATTTAGGGGTTAAATAACTGAATGCGATGCATTTTTGGCGAAAATATATCGCTTTTGGACGCAAGTTGATGTTTTTCTTGACACTATTTTTTCAAAGTGCTATACTCTAATAAAATGGTTGTCAGTCGTCGGTTATCGGTTTGGCTTTTGAAATTAGGAAATCTTTTTCTATCTCGGACGTGCTTATAGGTAACGACGATTACAAGAAGCTGTTAGAGAATCAGAAACCTCTTAACTGAAAACTGATAACCGATGACCGATAACTACTTGGAAAGTGAGAACTTGACGTATGGCTATCAAAAGAGGAAATTCCGAGGATGCCTTTGAAGAGCAGAAGACGCTCGATATTGTCTGGTATCAACAGCAGATGCGCGCACTTCAAGGGACAATTGACATGCTTGAGGGGGAACTCGAAAGCATGCGGCAGCAGCAGCGAGTTGTACATGTCAAGGAACTTGAAACACAGCTCTATGAGACGCAACGTGAATTGATGGCGGTGGAACGACGCAACAAGCGGTTGACGGGTACCTTGCAAGAAGCCAAGGAGAAGCTGCAAATCCTGAAAGAAAAAGTCGCTCAACTCAGTGCACCTCCCAATAACTACGGAGTCTTCCTCGGCGCGAACGAAGATGATACTGTCGATATCGATATCAGCGGCAGAAAATGGCGCGTCAATATGGATCCAGCCCTCAAGGGGAAACCGCTCGCAGTCGGACAAGAGGTTATTGTCAATAGCGGAATGAACGTTGTTGCTATTAAAAGTGCTGAGAGACACGGCGACGTTGTGAAAATTAAAGAACGCATTGAAGATGAACTCGCTATTGTCAGTCTCCGCACCGATGAAGAACGCGTCGTTAGAATCGCTGAATCTCTCAAAGAGATGCCTCTGAAAACCGGTGATAATGTACTCCTCAACCATACGACAAGTATGCTCATGGAAAAACTTCCGAAACGCGAAGTTGAAGACTTACTCCTTGAGGAGGTCCCAGATATCGGTTATACGGATATCGGCGGGCTTGATACGCAGATAGAGGCGATTCGCGATGCCATTGAGCTGCCCTACCTCTATCCGAAAGAGTACGAGGAGTTTAACCTCTCGCCGCCCAAGGGGGTGCTCCTGTACGGGCCCCCCGGATGTGGTAAAACCTTGATAGCCCGAGCCGTGGCAAGTAGTATCGCAGAACGCGTCCGAAAAGAGAGCGGGAACGATGAAGTTCGCGGTTATTTTATCAACATTAAGGGACCTGAACTGCTGAATAAATATGTCGGCGAAACGGAACGTAAGATCCGAGAAGTTTTCCAGAAAGCGCGTGATAAATCGAGGGAAGGGTTCCCTGTTATTATCTTTTTCGATGAGATGGATTCACTTTTCCGTTCCAGAGGCATGGGGATCTCATCGGATATGGAATCGACACTCGTGCCGCAGTTTCTCTCCGAAATAGATGGCGTTGAAAACTTACGCGATGTGATTGTCATTGGCGCGAGCAATCGCCAAGATCTCCTTGACCCAGCGGTTTTACGACCCGGCAGACTTGATATTAAAATTAAAATCGATCGGCCCAACCAAGACGGAGCTAAAGACATTTTCGCAATATATTTGACACCGGAGCTACCGTTCGCAAAAAAGAGTTGTCAGCAATTCGCTGGGGATACACAGGCGGTCGCTGACCACTTCATTGATGAAGCTGTCCGTGAGATGTACGCCACCACGGATGACAATCGGTTTATTGAGGTGACTTATGCCCGCGGTGAACGTGAAACCCTCTTTTTTAAAGACTTCGTCAGTGGCGCAATGATTGAAAACATCGTTTCACGCGCGAAAAAAGCAGCGATCAAACGCTTTATCGGCTCTGATGGAACAGACAAAGGGATGTGTCTTGAGGATCTCAAGGCAGCCATCCGGGAAGAATATCACGAAAATGAGGATCTGCCGAACACGACGAATCCTGACGATTGGGCAAAAATTTCAGGGCGTAAGGGCGAAAAGATTGTTAATATTCGTGCCTTGATTAATGAACCCGCACGCGATAAAAAACAGGATACCCGAGTCACACGAGGCGGCACTTTTCTCTAAAGAATAGTTACAAGTTATAAGTCTGGTTTCTGGTTCTCAGGTTGCTTTGTTACCTTTTCATTTCAATAGGGTAACAACGGCTCCTAAGAAGGATGAAACCCTCGGAGACCTCTTAACTAAAAACTTATAACGAATGACTAACAACTATTAAAATGGAAATACCAATAATAATGGGAACAGAGACTGAGTACGGCATCTCAGTCAAAAATGCACGTGAGCAAGACCCGGTCGCTGCCTCTACTTTGGTGGTCAACGCTTATAAGACTTGTAGAGGCGATGTGCCGAGTACCGCTACTTCTGTCACATGGGATTACGATCAGGAAAGTCCATTAATGGATGCGCGGGGGTTCCTCGCAGAGACAGAAACACCGGTTTCCGAGGCGGACACCAGCAGTGCTGTTAATGACATTTTGATCAACGGCGGGCGTTATTATGTTGATCACGCACATCCTGAGTATTGTACGCCGGAATGCGCAAATGCGCGCGATCTCCTGCTATATGAAAAAGCAGGCGAATTAATATTAGAAGTCAGTCGGCTCGCAGCCGAACGGCTCCTACTTGACAATCAAGAAATTATCATATATAAAAACAACACCGATTACAAGGGGCATAGCTACGGTGCACATGAAAACTATCTCATGTCCCGTAAAGTCGCATTTGATGCTATCGTTGATGGGTTGATGCCTTTCCTCGTTACTCGGATTATCATCACCGGCAGTGGCAAAGTCGGTGCTGAAAATGGGGCGCAGGCGGCGGATTATCAAATCTCCCAACGCGCAGATTTCTTTGAGAAAGAGGTCGGGCTTAGCACTATGGTGAACCGACCGCTGATTAACACCCGTGATGAACCGCATGCTGATGACAAACTCTATCGACGTTTACACGTTATCGTCGGCGACTCGAACATGTCTGAATTCAGCATCTATCTCAAAGCAGGTATCACGTCTATCGCGCTCCAGTTAATCGAAAAAGGGGTTGTACAAAAGAAATTTAACTTGAAGGACCCCGTCGCAGCGATAAAGAGTATCTCGCGCGACTTGTCTTGCAAAGAACAGATAGAACTCGCAGATGGACAACTGTGGTCGCCGATAGAGGTGCAACGCGCATATCTCAAACTTGCGCAGCAACACCTCACGCCTGAGGAACGGACCCCGGTTGTTGAAGATGTCCTCAAAAAATGGCAGTTCGTGCTGGATAACTTGGAAATAGACCCAGCGCGGCTCAGCCGCTATCTTGACTGGGTTATCAAAAAGAAGTTGATCGACGCATACCGCAAACGGCACGCATACCAATGGGACGACGCACATGTTCGGATGCTTGACTTGCAGTACCATGATATTCGTCCAGACAAAGGACTTTATATCCGGCTACTCAAAAATGGGCATGTTAAACGCTTACTCAGCCATGAAGAAATTGTGCACGCAATGCACTATCCGCCTGTAGACACACGTGCCTATTTTCGCGGCACCTGTTTACGGAGATTTCCAAAGCACATTTATAGTGCAAGTTGGAATTCAATGATTTTTATCGGTGAATCGGGGGGACTTGACAAAATTATGATGGATCGTCCCCACTTCGGGACACAAAAGATTGTTGGCGATCTGCTGAACAACTGTACAGCAGAGGAGCTCGTTAAGGAAATCCGAGGCAATGCCTCAGGATAGTTATCAGTTAAAAGAGATATCTGATAATTCCAAAGTCTGTTTTTCTCACTGCGAAGCAAACTGAAAGATTTTTTTCGGAGAAAAAAATCGTACTGACGACTGACAACTATTAAAGGAGAAACCCATGTCGACTGAAAAACAACAGGAACACCTCAATCGCCATGTCGATGAAACCGAAGACATGCAACCCGATGTTGGAAACGGCGAAATGGATGAGGCGTTCGTCGAAGATTTGGACACACTGCTTGACGAAATTGATGAGATTTTGGAAGAAGATTCACAGGAATTTGTCGAAAACTATATCCAACGGGGAGGGCAGTAGGAGTGCTCGACCTCAGCGATTATGGCACCTCCGGCTTTTTCCAAATCCTCAAACGTCGCCACCCTGAATTACTCGCGACGTTCAATGCGTCCGATGGTGCCTCAAATGCTCCAGTAACGGAAGCGTCATTCCGGCACTATGAAGCAACAACTGTCCTCGCGGTTGTCTACAACGCAGGGGTCGTTATGGCAGGCGACCGGCAAGCAACAGAGGGCTATCAGGTCGGCGAGCGACGAATTCAGAAGGTCTATCCAGTTGATCGGCACTCCGCAATCGCTGTTGCGGGGGCCGCCGGTCCCTGTATTGAAATGGCAAAACTCTTCCAAGTTGAGATCGAATTTTACGAAAAAACGGAAGGCGTGAGTCTCAGCCTCGAAGGACAGGCAAACTTCCTTTCACACTTGGTACGTTCAAACCTCGGACTCGCAATGCAGGGATTGATCGTCTTACCCCTCTTTGCCGGTTATGACCTGAATCGGCAACGCGGTCGGATTTTTAAGTATGATGCAATCGGCGGGCGGTATGAGGAAGATGACTATTACGCAATCGGTTCCGGCGGTAAAGATGCCCGTACGACTCTTAAAAAACGCTACACACCAGAGATGGACCGTCAAGGCGCGTTAGAAATCGTCGCCGAAGCTATCTGGGATGCTGCCGATGAGGATATCGCAACCGGCGGCCCCGATCTTATCCGGAAAATTTTCCCAACACTTTACACTGTTGCTGAAGAAGGAGTCGCCGAAGTTCCTCAGACGGATGTTGAGGAACTCTATCGCGAACTGATCTCGCGGCTATAGGAGAATAGTTACCAGAAACCAGTTATCAGTAGCCAGTTAAAGAGGGGATATTGTGGCGGGAACATTATCTGTTACTGCCACGAGCAGACTCGTAGCTGGAAACTCGTAACTGGAAACTGACAACCGATATGTCCACACCCTATTATGTTTCACCGGAGCAAATTCGCCAGGATAAAGAGGATTTCGTCAGTCGCGGCATCGCACAAGCGAAGGAGGTCGTCGTCTTAGAATACCGAGATGGACTCCTGATGGTTGCTGAGAATCCGCGCAAAACGACCTTCAAAATTTCTGAAATTTATGACCGCATCGCCCTCGCAGCAGCCGGTAGAATCGCTGAATATGAGATACTCCGTGTCGTCGGTATCCGTGAGTCTGAAGTTAAAGGCTTTCGCTACTACCGTGAAGATGTTACCGCAAAATGGCTGACGAATCTCTATTCCCAGCACATGGGCGCAGTCGCACAAGCCTGGGATGCCAAACCCTTGGAGATAGAACTCCTTGTTTGCGAATTAGGTGTAGCGGACGCACCTGCAAACTCAGGGCTACAGAACAATCAGATTTACCATATTGCTTTTGATGGTATCTATTCGGAAGAGGAAAATTATGCCGTTATCGGCGGGCGTGCTACAGCCATAACAGAAATCCTGGAGCAGCGGTACACGGATGGGTTAGAGATGTCAGCAGCACTCCAACTCGTAACGGAGACCTTTCGGACCATTGAAGCAAATGCCGCGGACGATTATGAAATAAATCCGCAGACAATAGAAGTGGCGTGCCTTGAGCAGACCGCTGAACGCCGAAAATTCCGGCGACTCTCTACCGACGAAGTTACGACACTTTTGGATTTTTAAAGTTTCTTGGGGGTGCGTCATGTTACTTGAAGAATTCAGGAGCCCTCTGCAGAGCCTCTTTCCATTTCGTTATAGGCTTACGTTAGCGGATAATTTCAACAGAAACCCGATTTTTTGACCAAAAACTCGACTCCGAATATAATGGCGTAAGGCACGAGTTGTTGGTCAAAACGGAAAAATCGGAGCAGAAACCTAATATTTAAAAATATGAAGCGCAGAATTTATGGACTCGAGACTGAATTCGGAATCATCTGGACACCAGATGTGGCGCATAGAAAGACGCTCACTGTTCAGAACGTTGTGATGTACCTCTTCCGAGAAATCGTAGCGGGAAGAATGTACCCGGATGTCTTCCTTGAAAATGGCGCACGGTTTTACCAAGACATCGGATGCCATCCAGAGTACGCAACGCCAGAATGCGATGATGTTGCCGAACTCGTCGCTCATGATAAAGCAGGCGAACGCATTATCACACGGCTCGCGAGTACCGCAGAACGGCGCATGCGAAATGACGGGTTCTACGGAAAAATCTCCATTTTCAAAAACAACTTGGATACCCCCGGAAATACTTATGGATGCCACGAGAACTATCTCATGGAACGGCACGTCGATTTCCGTCAATTAGCATCGCAACTCATCCCGTTCTTTGTCACGCGTCAGGTCTTCGCAGGGGCTGGAAAAATCAAGCCGAGCCATCGCGGCTATTATGCAATCTCACAACGTGCGGAGCATATCCGAGAGGAGATTTCTATCGGAACAACAACGGCACGCGGCATTATTAACACGCGCGATGAACCCCATGCCGACCGAGAAAAATATAGACGTTTACACGTCATCGTCGGTGATTCCAATATGTCCGAATTTTCGACTTTTTTGAAGGTAGGTACCACCGGTATTATCCTCCGTATGATTGAAGACAACTTCATTCAGCAACGCTTCGCACTCCGTAATCCTGTCAAAGCCATCCGAGATATTTCTGACGATGTCACATGCAAGCACCCCATCGAACTCCAAAACGGGAAACGCCTCTCCGCAGTCGAACTGCAGTGGCAATATCTCGAATGTGCCAAGCGTTACCTTGAGCAAGCCGAATCTGATGCAACGACGACACAGATTATGGCGCGTTGGGAGTATGTTCTCACCTGTTTGGAAAGTGATCCGATGCAGTTGGACAGGGAATTGGATTGGGTCATTAAGTGGAAATGGCTGCAAACTTACCTCTCTAAGCGTGGATTTGAGTGGGACGCTCCCCAGGTGAAACACCTCGATTTGAAATACCACAATGTACGACAGGAGGAAAGTCTTTACTATACCCTTGAGAACCGATCGGAAGTTGAGCGGATCGTCAAAAATGAGCAGATTCGGCATGCTGAGCACTTTCCGCCTGAACGGACCCGGGCAAAGTTCCGAGGTAAATTTATCAAGAAAGTCAATGAGGGGAAGATCTTATGTGGTGTCAATTGGAGTTATATACAACTTTATGAACCCTATCAGATCCTCTACCTCTCGACAGATCCATTTAAGCCCGAATTTGACGAGGCAAGTCGCACTATTTATTCAATTTAAAAGTTGTCAGTTTTCAGTTGTCAGTTTTCAGTTAAAAGAGGTTTTTGATGATCCTAAAGCCTCTTTTTCTCACTGCGAAGCAAACTGAAAGATTTTTTCGCAGAAAAAATCGTACCGACAACTGAAAACTATAACACAGGAGGCTTTTGATGCCACAACCAAAGTACGTCTACTTCTTTGGAGGCGGTGAAAGCGATGGCAACGCCACGATGCGAACGCTGCTTGGCGGAAAAGGGGCAAATCTCGCGGAGATGAGCAATCTCGGCGTGCCAGTCCCGCCAGGATTCACTATCTCCACTGAGGTCTGTAAATTATACTACGAAAACGACAAGCAATATCCCGCCGGACTTGACGAACAGATTGACGAGAATTTAGAGAAATTAGAAGCCGCACTCGGCGCGACATTCGGTGATACCGAAAATCCACTCTTACTTTCTGTCCGTTCCGGTGCCGCAGTCTCAATGCCCGGTATGATGGACACGATTCTCAACCTCGGTTTGAATGATAACGCCGTCAAAGGGCTTATCGCCAGATCTGGAAACGAACGTTTCGCTTACGATTCATACCGACGCTTTGTCCAGATGTTCGGGAATGTTGTGCTCAATGTCGATCACGATGAATTTGAGCATTTACTCGAAGAAAAGAAAAAGGCGAAAGGTGTTGAATTAGATACCGAATTAGAAGCTGATGATTTAGTAGAACTCGTCCACGAATTCAAGCGTGCCGTCAAACAGCACACAGGTAGCGATTTTCCGGATGACCCGCGTCAACAATTAGACATGGCACGCGATGCCGTTTTTGAATCTTCTGGCAACCCCCGCGCGATTACCTATCGGCGTCTCAACGATATTTCCGAAGAAATGGGACGCACCGCTGTCAACGTCCAAGCAATGGTGTTCGGGAATATGGGCGGAACTTCCGGATCCGGGGTCGCTTTCACGCGTAACCCTTCGACCGGCGCAAACCAATTTTACGGTGAATTTCTCATTAACGCCCAAGGTGAAGATGTCGTCGCTGGTATCCGCACGCCCTTGCCTGTCTCCGAATTGAGAAATATTTTGCCCGATGTATACACTGACTTGGTGGATATCGGTTTGAGACTTGAGAAGCACTATCGCGATATGCAGGATGTGGAGTTTACCATTCAAGACGGCACGCTCTTCATGCTCCAGACGCGGAACGGCAAACGTACAGGGCAGGCGGCTGTCCGCATCGCCGTTGAGATGGTTGAAGAAGGTTTGATTGATAAACAGACGGCCTTGACACGGGTGCCAGCTAACGATCTCGATCAGTTATTGCATCCGAGCGTTGACCCGGATGCGAAGGTTGAGGTTATCGCACAAGGGTTACCGGCTTCCCCGGGTGCCGCTGTCGGTAAAGTTGTCTTTACCGCGCTCCACGCCGAGGAGATGGCAGCTGCTGGCGAAAAAGTCATCCTCGTCCGTACCGAAACGTCGCCAGAAGACATCGGCGGTATGGATGCCGCAGAGGGGATCCTCACGGCGCGTGGTGGTATGACAAGCCACGCTGCTGTCGTCGCGCGTGGCATGGGAAAATGCTGTGTCGCTGGTTGCTCCGCACTCTTTATCAATGAAGATGCATTAGAATTTTATGCTGAGGGGAAACGCTATGCCGAAGGTGATTTCATCACCCTCAACGGCTCCACAGGCGATGTCCTCAATGGACAGGTCGCACTCATCCAACCTGAACTGAGCGGGCAATTCGGGACGCTCATGGAGTGGGCTGACGAAGCACGCGCATTGGATGTTCGCACGAATGCCGATACACCCGAAGATGCCAAAAATGCAAGGCAATTTGGTGCCGAAGGGATCGGGCTCTGCCGAACCGAGCACATGTTCTTCGGCACAGGGATTGATGCCGTTCGTGAGATGATTCTCGCGGATGAAACCGCAGAACGCGAAGCGGCATTGGCGAAATTGCTCCCGCATCAACGTTCAGATTTCATCGGGATCTTCGAGGCGATGGCTGGCTATCCTGTCACAATCCGGACGCTGGATCCGCCGCTTCACGAGTTCTTACCGAAAAACGAAGCCGAAATCCATGAACTCTCAGGGCGCATCGGCGTTGATGCGCGAAAACTCAGTGAGCGTGTTGAGGAATTGCACGAATTCAATCCGATGCTCGGACATCGTGGATGTAGGCTCGGTATCGTCTACCCGGAGATAACTGAGATGCAGGCGCGTGCGATCTTTGAAGCCGCTGTTGATGTTGCTAAACGCGGTATCACCGTACTCCCTGAGATTATGATTCCGCTTGTTGGACATATCAACGAATTCTCGCTACAGCGCAAAGTCGTCGTTGACACCGCCGAAGCCGTCTTTAAAGAAACCGGCACACGCGTCGAGTACCTTGTCGGGACGATGATTGAGCTGCCCCGCGCAGCACTCACGGCTGACAAAATCGCCGCCGAAGCCGAATTCTTCTCCTACGGCACCAACGATCTCACACAGACAACTTTCGGCATGAGCCGTGATGACGCAGTGAAGTTCCTTGACGATTATGTCAAGAACGGTGTGCTTGAATATGATCCGTTCCAGATACTTGATCAGGAAGGGGTCGGCAGCCTCTTACAAATCGGTGCTGAAAAAGGTCGCGCCGCACGTCCCGATCTGAAGGTCGGTATCTGTGGTGAGCACGGCGGTGAACCGAGTTCCGTGAAGTTCTGCTACGGGTTAGGGTTCAACTACGTATCGTGTTCCCCGTTCCGTGTCCCGATCGCGCGGCTCGCCGCAGCGCAGGCTGTCATTGAAGCAGAAGATTAGTCTGGTAATAGTTAACAGTTATCAGTTACAGAAGTTAACAGTTAACAGTACGCTGCGCTTTCAGTTATCAGTTACAAGAGGTTTTGGATAATCCTAAACCCGTACTGAAAACTGAAAGATTTTTTCGTAGAAAAAATCGTACTGAAAACTGTTAACTACTACAAGAGGTTTCTTGTGGTTGTCGTAGAATTGGTAACCGCCACAAGGTCTTAACTGAAAACTGAGTACTGTTAACTTCCTGACGAGGTGAAAGCATGAACGCACAAGAATTTGGCGCACTCCCTCCGGACGGAAACTCCGATGCCCTACTCTCGCCAGAAGGGCTCCCTCTAAAACCTATCAAGATGACGTTAGAGGAGTTCCTTGAAAGCGATTTAGAGGGGTATGAATACATTAACGGTAACTGTCTATCGTTCGGAGACAGACATCACGCTCCTCACGCGAAATGACACCCTCACCGGTGAGAATGTCGTTGAAGGATTTTCTTGTCAAGTGGCGGAACTTTTTGAATAGGGACATTTAGGCCTTCTGTAGGAGCGAGCTGTGCTCGCGATTTTCTTTTCGCAATTGGTGACTGGAACGAAAATCTTGGAAAGGACAACATAATATGCTAATCGCAGATCTAAATGAAATTGAAGGGCGCACCTATCCTGCCCGTAGACGCACTAAAAACCTTGTTGGCGGTGCATCTCCGATCCAGATAGGCGAATTCTGTATGGGGTTCGTTGTTTTAGAACCTAACGGTGGGCAAGTGCCGTGGCACAATCACGAACAGGAAGAGATCTACTTCATCGTTGAAGGCGAAGGCGAGATGTGCCTCGGTGAAGAGCGACAAACCCTCTCGGCGGGTCAGACCGTCTTTATTCCGTCATGGGTTTTTCACCAGTTGACGAACACCAGCGACACACCCATGCAGATGGTCTACTGCTATGGACCCGCGGGTGATGTGGCGCATTGGAAACAAGAGCTCGCTGGCACACTTCCAAAAGCCGGTGTTGAAGCACCACCACTCCCCGAAGGCGCAGCCCCGCAATGCACTGACAAACCTTAGACATATCTATCCTTTTCGCGTAGAACGGGCATAGAATCAGGAAGCAGAATCAATTAACTATGCGTAACGCATACCCGAGAGAAGTAGAAATCTACCGTTCTCGGAATGGTCGAGAACCTTTCACAGAATGGTTGAGCGCAATTCGAGATCAGAAAACACAAAGACGCATTCGGACCCGGCTTGCAGCTCTTAAATTAGGCAATTTCGGGGATTACAAATCTGTGGGTGAAGGGGTCTTTGAGTTGCGTTTTCACTTTGGGGTGGGTTATCGAATTTATTTTCGTGAAGTGGATAACACCGTTGTTCTTCTGCTCTGTGGAGGCGATAAATCATCACAGGCGCGCGACATTGAACGTGCAAAAGCCTATTGGTTAGCGTACAAGGAGACGCACCTATGAGAAAAATGAGAACGTACCGCGAGTACCTTATTGATATATTCACCGATCGCGATGAAGCAATTGGGCACCTCCAAGTGGCACTTGAAGATTACCAAACTCACGGGAATACAGACATATTTCTATTTTTGCTTGAAACCGTCGTAGAAGCCCAAGGCGGGATTGCTGAACTGGCAAAACAAACTGATACCAAGCCACACGTGCTTTCGGACGCGCTCACAAGGGACGATGTACCGCTGATTGACAGAATCGGGACGATTCTTAAAGTCCTCGGATACCGGCTTTCAATCGAACCGTTAGAAGCGGAAAGCCTCAATCTTGAAACTGCTACCACGGCGGGACAAGCTGCAACAGCACCTCTGTCAGAAAATCAAGGCACACCACGACGAGCAGGTAAATAATAGGAGACACATGACCAATCAGACTGAAAAAACACACCGCGTCGGTATCATCATGAACGGTGTCACCGGCAGGATGGGAACCAACCAACACCTCATCCGCTCCATCTTGGCAATCGCAGAAGAGGGCGGCATCCCAATCGGCGACGGCGAAGTTATCATGCCCGACCCGTATCTCGTCGGACGGAACCCGGTGAAACTGGAGAAACTCTCCGAAACCACCGGTGTTGAAAAATGGACAACAGACCTCAACGCTGCCCTCGCCGATGAAAATTACAGCGTCTATTTCGACGCACAGGTTACGTCACGCCGCGTCGATGCAGTTGAAGCCGCAATCGCAGCGGGCAAACACATCTATTGTGAAAAACCGACCGCTACCACGACTGCGGATGCCTATCGCCTCTATGAACAAGCAGCAAAGGCAGGACTCAAAAACGGGGTCGTTCAGGATAAGCTCTGGCTACCCGGTATCCAGAAACTCAAACGTTTGATAGATGCTGACTTTTTCGGACAGATTATCGCTGTCCGCTGCGAATTCGGCTATTGGGTCTTCCAAGGCGACGCGATCCCGACCCAACGTCCGTCGTGGAACTATCGAACCGAAGACGGGGGCGGCATTATCCTTGATATGTTTAGTCACTGGCGATACGTCATTGACAACCTGTTCGGCGCGGTCAAAGGTGTTTCTTGTATCGCTGCCACACACCTCCCACAACGCTGGGATGAAGCAGGCGAACCCTATCGCTGCACCGCTGAAGATGCCGCTTATGCGACATTTGAATTGGAAAACGGGATCATCGCGCATTTTAACTCATCTTGGGCTGTCAGAGTCCGCCGCGACGATCTACTGACGATACAGGTAGATGGCTTGAACGGTTCTGCTGTTGTTGGCTTGAGGGATTGTTGGATTCAACCGCTCTCCGGCACGCCACGTCCTGTCTGGAACCCCGACATCGAACAACCGATCAAATTCTTTGATGGATGGCTTAAGATCCCCGAACAAGAGACCTACGAGAACGCATTCCGGGCACAGTGGGAATTGTTCCTCCGCCACGTCGTCGCCGACGAACCGTTCCCGTGGACGCTGCTCGCGGGTGCAAAAGGCGTGCAGTTGGCAGATAAAGGCATGGAATCGTGGCAGACCCGCAAGTGGGTAGAATTGCCGGAGTTAGCAGCCCTGTAACCCAGACCCGATAGGTGTGGTTTTTCAACAAAAAACATTTCTACCCTTTCCCGCGCCCCCGCAGGCACCCCTCTCCAGTGACGAGTTAGGACTTACGCAATAATATTTGACATAACCTCGTAGAACGGATAATATGTTCTGTGAAGAGGTTGTAAAAATGAACTAAAATCTCCTGCGATATAAATCGCTGGTGCGTAAGTCCTATCTTTATTAAACCCCGCCTAACAGCGGTGTGCATATACTTGGAGTAGGAGGTGCCGCGTTATGCAAATAAGAAAACTCTATCCCTTTTTTATTATTTTCTCGATAACCCTTGTGTTCGTAATACACGGCGCAGCACAGAACACCGCCGATGATGCGCCAGCGACAGATTATTTCGAGCAGGTTACACTCTTTTCCGGTGGCAGAATCACGCGCTTTACACAGATGCCGATTCGCGTGCATATCTCACCTACGCTCAAAGCACTCCCCTATCTAAACGAGATACGCTACGCTATGAACACTTGGGAATCCGCCACCGATGGCAAAATCCGGTTTCAAGAAACCGAAACCCCGGAACAGGCAGACATCCGTGTCACCTCAACCTATACCGGTAATCTTAGTTTTCTTGATACGCGGCTCGGGACCGCGAATTTAACTCGACTTGAGCAAGGTACATACACCGTTTCCAGCACCAAGCCCCAAGCACAAAGGCGGGACACTGATCAGTCTTCAAACACAGTAGGGGGCGGGTCTCCCGCCCCGTCCATTGATTTCACAGTAGAAGTGATCCTTGTGTTAGAGAGTGACGGCACCACCGGCGAACTCTCACAACAAAAGATGCGTACTGTGTGCCTCCATGAATTTGGGCACGCCATCGGTTTATGGGGACACAGTCCAAACACCGATGATGTCTGCCATGCCATGGCGACTGCGCAACACCCAACACCTCGCGATATCAACACATTGCTGAAGATTTACAACACACCGCTCCACACCTCGCAGCACGACATCGCCATTGACCTCTTGAAAAAGGAGATCCAGAGGAATCCGAGGCTCGCGCGTCCGCACTACCTCCTCGGGGCAGTCTACTTCGACAAAGGCGATACGGCATTGGCGATCCCTAATTTTCAGAACTGCCTCGGGGTTGACCCGAACTACGAGCCAGCATGGACGAAACTGATTCAAGCGTATCAAAAAACAGGACAGTCGAGCCAAGCCGCTCGTCTCGTTGAACAGCGCGTGAAAAGCCAGCAGGGACACCGATCCCTCCGTGACAGTGCTGAATCCTATAACCGTCTCGGCACGCTCCATTACCAACAAGGCGATACGGACAAAGCGATACAGGCATTTGAGAGCGCACTGAAACGCTCACCACACCACAAAACGGCGAAACAAAACCTCAACCAACTCTACCGCCAAAAAGCTTTCAATGCCTTGAAACGCCGCGCTTTTGACGAAGCGACCGCCTATTTTGAAAAAGCCATCCGTCTCGATCCGATGAACGCCACCACCTATCGGGTTATGGGAGACGGATACGCACTCGCCTCCGAATTCGCCCAAGCGATTACACACTACCAAAAGGCACTCGAGCTCACACCCGACGACGCAGAAGCGCAGAAGAACCTCGTAATCTCTTGGACGAACCACGGGGTGACGCTCCGGAACAAGGGCGAATGGGACGCAGCAATTCGCGCCTACCGCAACGCTCTGGTGCTACAACCGACCTACCAACTCGCCAAGACAAACCTTATTGACGCACTCTCACAAAAGGCGGACACCCAACGGCAATCTGGACGTTCCGACGAGGCGATCGCGACCTACCTCGAATTGCAAAAACTGCAACCGGACGATCCGACTATCGAAAGCCTCCTCGGCGAGTTATACCTAAAAATCCGGGACTACCCTGCGGCGATTTCGGCGTTCCACAAGGTTTACACCGCGCAGTCCACCAAACAGACCACCAACGAACAGGCACGGCGTAACCTCAGTGCTGCATATCAACAGTACGCGCAGACTTTGAGAAACCAGAGGGATTACACCGCTTCAGCGACGCAGCTCCAGAAAGCGGTAGACCTCTTTCCGAAAGACATCAACCTCCGTCTGAGCCTGTCGCAGGCGTATCAACACCTCGGCAAGTACGAACAAGCACAAAGCGAATTAGAACAGATTTTAGCGCAAGACCCAGACAACAAGAACGCAAAGACAGAACTCGTGAACATCCAAATCCGACGCGGAAATGCCCTGATGAACCGCCAGAGATACGCCGAAGCAGCAGCCGTCTTTGAATCGATTCCGGCATCCGAAAAGACTTTGGATATGCACAACACAATCGGCTATCTCTATCTGATGCAGGGTGAACACTTCAAAGCGTTAGCAACATTTGAAACCGTCCTCACGAGACAACCGAAAAATGCGGTCGCCTATCAAAATCTGCTCTCGCTTGAATCGCAACTCGATGTAGCACTCAGTAAAGCGAGAGAGACTACCACACCGGTTCCCGGCACTGGTGAAACAGCTTCGGTCCCAGATACAGTGCCAGACACCGCCGACCCAATTGCTGAGAAATTATCTCGCGTGCAGTGCGTCCTCGCGCGTTGTCTAATCAACCGCAAGCAATCGAAGGAAGCGATGGAAAAATACCGACAAGCGTTAGATGCGAAACCGTATACACCGGAATTGCGAACCGTCCTGATAGACACCGGCAAGCAGCTCGCCAACCGGTTCCAGAAACAAAACGACACCGAACGCTATGACACAATCACCCGTTGGGTAAAGGAGCATACCGATGAATCTTTATAAAAAATCAACCCAGATAGGTCTGGTCATCCTGTTAGTTCTCCAGATCGCCATCTTCAGCGGTTGCGAGCAATACGAAGAATTCACCAATGATCCGCCTGAAATAACCACCCTCACGGTCCCAGCAGAAGTTGAATACGGCGAAACCGTTCAATTCCGAATCAGGGCTTTTGATGCGAATGACGACTCTCTAACCTATGTATGGGATGTCTCCGAAGGGACGTTAACCGGCGACACGGGGCCCGAAGTGCAGTGGACCGCCCCTGAGGCAGACGAAGAGATGGTGCCATCGAGAGTCGTAACCGTTAATGTCTATGTCCGAGACGGTAGCGAGAAAGATGCATCCAAAACGGCAACGATCCTCGTCTATGCCAAACCCTACAGGGTCGCCGAGACGCTCAGCGGCACCTATACGCTCGCTGCCAAAAGTGTTCACGGCGATCCTGTCCAAGTAACAGGCACCCTACGCCTCACACCCACAACCTTCACACAAGAATTCCAAGAGGTCTTAGCAGACGAAGCACAATCTCAGAAACAGTTCGTCACCGGCTCCTACAAACTCGTCAGACCGTTTGACCAAAACAGCGGAACGATCCACTGGTTCACGCATGGAGACCCGAAGCCTTTGGTCGTTACATATACCTGGGATGGACGATTCTTGGCTCTGATTTTTCGTGCCGATGCCACGCAGTACATCTACAACCGTGAAGGCCCGGACCCCGAAGTCGTCGCAACCGATGATGTGGACCCTGAACCCCTTGAAGAAGATGTTGAGCCGGAGCCGATTGACCCTGAACCCCTTGAAGAAGATGTTGAACCGGAGCCGATTAACCCGGATCCGGTTAATACCGATGGCAAACCCGTTACAATAACCGATGCAACGTTCAATGCCAAGGTGTTGGAGGCTGAATTGCCCGTTGTGCTTGAATTTGAAGCCGATTGGTGTCCGTTTTGCAGACAAATGAAACCCATCGTTGAGTTGATCGCATTAGAACACCGTGATACTTTCATCATTGGGAAGTTGGATATCGATGAAAACCGTCAGACGATGGAGGCATATAAGGTAAAAGGGATTCCAACTTATATCATATTCCAAAACGGTGCAGAGGTCACAAGATTCGCAGGCGCGATGCCGAAACAGGTTTTTGAAAATAAAATCCTTGATGCGCTGAAATAGGTTTCACATGGACATCAGTGAAAATATGCTGAATGACTCTAATTCCAAAAGGAGCACACTTCTATGAAACGTAAACAATTTTTGATACTGCTACTCATTAGTTTTCTGCCCCTTGTGCTGCTGCACAACGCTTTTGCACAAGACTACACGTGGTTCAATTTGCCAGAAGATGCAAAACGCCGCATCGGCAAAGGGAGAATAACTGACATGGCTTACTCACCTGACGGGAATCAACTTGCAGTGTCCACTAAGATCGGGATTTGGATATACGACGCGCGTACCGGCGAAGAACGCAATGCGTTGCTCGATGATACACAAGGCAGCATCATGGGTATCGCGTATTTGCCGGACGGTCGCACATTGGTTAGCGGGATTGGCAGGGCGATCCGCTTGTGGGATACCACCACCGGTAATCCTAAAGCCCCTTTCATAGAGCAGGTCCCTCGCGGTATCCATCGTATTGCGCTCAGCCCCGATGGCAAAACTATCGCCGCTCATGTAAAAAGTATGTGCGATTGCTCTCAGTGAAGATAGGCACCACAAGAATTGGACATCTTCATTAGCACATAGTCTTTACATGAGCCGAGGTTTTTGATGATCCTAAAGTTTCTTTCTGATAACTGAAAGGTTTTTCGCAGGAAAACCGTACTGATAACTGGTAACTACTCTAACAACGGAGCATATCAATGAATCCTTTTAACAAATCAACTCAAGCAGGTTTGGTTATTCTATTAATTCTCCAAGCCGTCATCCTTATCGGATGCACACAATTTGAAGAACTCACCAACGATCCGCCCGAAATAACCACTTTCACCATCCCGAATGAAGTTGAATATGGTGAAACCGTCACATTTAAAGCCAGAGTCTTTGACCCGGAAGACGATCCGTTGAGGTATGCGTGGGAGGTAACCGATGGCGTTTTGGCAGGTGAAGCGGGCCCCCAAGTCGAGTGGACTGCCCCCGAACTGCCACCGGATGGCATCGTCCCGCCGAAAGTCGTAACCGTTTATCTCTACGTCCGCGATGACGGTGAGGAAGATGTCCACAAAATGGCAACCATCACCGTCTTCTCCAAACCCTATAAAATCGCCCAATTCTTCAGCGGCACCTATACGCTGATCTCCAAGCAGGTCAACGGGGACCCCATTGCAGAAACCAGTATCCTACGCCTCACACCGACGACATTTACACGAGAAATCCAATCGAATCTGGAAGCAGAGATCCAAGAACCGACGCAGTTCATCACCGGCTCCCATAGGTTTGTTGAGCCCTTTGATGAAAGCAGCGGGACGATCCACTGGTTCCCTACCGGAAGCACGACACCCGATGTCAGCACGTATACGTGGGACGGCAGACTTTTCGTCATCTTCTACCCCGAAACCGCCACCAGTTATATTTATGAAAAGTGAGTATATAAACATCAGTGGAGTTCGGTGGGCGCGGTTTATTGAATGACCCTGCATTCTGCGTCTTCCATCCTTGCATCCGACTTCAAACTATGCTATAATAGCAATTACAGTTGAACGGAATATTCTGCTAAATATGAAGGAACCCTCTTATGAAAACACTGTTTAGAACGTGCGTTTTACTGATCATCGGTTTAGTCGCTGTCTACACCGCCGGCTGCGGTGAAGATATTGAACAGGAGATAGACCCCGTAGCGGTTGATACAGAATCCGCTCGCGAAGAGTCTTCTGAACCGGTTGCGGCTGATGGGAAACCCATCACAGTCACCGATGCAACCTTTGAAGCCGTTGTGTTGGAGGCTGAATTACCGGTTGTGCTTGAACTCGGCGCGGAGTGGTGAGGCTTCTGCCGGTCAATGCGACCAACCGTTGATGCAGTTGCATCAGAATATCGTGAAAAGTTTATCATCGCGAAATTAGACATTGATAAAAACCGTAAGACCGCGGGAGAATACGGAGGACAGGGGATTCCGGCTTACATTGTCTTCCGTGATGGCGAAGTCGTCGGAAAATTTATCGGAGCACTGCCCAAAGCCGCTTTTACCCAGCAAATTCTTGATATCTTGAAATAGCCGTCAGCCATCGGTTCCCATCGGCTTTCAGCAGTCGACAGTTATACTATTAAGGAGATTCTCTCACATGGCGTATAGCAATTTTACCTTAGACGCAGCACTCGAAGCGTTTGATTTAGAAGAGGTTGATGCTGCCGGTATCTTCGCTGCCAGTGAACCGGTGAAGCCGAGTGAGCTGCTCACCTCCGTGTTAGCGCGGAACATACCCCTTGCACTTGCTGTCGGCACAGAAAAAGTCAAATCAGAGTTAATTGTCGCGAATGTCCTCGTTGAACTCCGCGAACAATTGGAGCACCGCGTCAGTTTTTTTTCAGGGATTGAGTTCAACGTTGATGCCGATGCCGGCCTTACCGGTGTGTGTGATTTTATGATAAGCCTCTCGCCACGCCAATTTTCTTTAAAGGCACCTATCATCATCCTTGTTGAGCCAAAAAAAGATGACATGCTGGTTGGGGTAGGGCAGTGCGTCGCGGAAATGGTAGCCGCCCAACGTTTTAACGCAGAAGAAGGGAATGACATCGCTCACATTTATGGGACCATCACATCCGGGATAGATTGGATCTTCCTCAAATTGGACAGAAAGCAACTCTACATTGACATGGCTCCCTATCAAATCGCGCAGTGCGACAAAATTCTCGGTATCCTCGCAAGTATGGTTGAACAAAAGGCATAGGGAGAATTCATTATGAAAACTTTAGGACTCCTTCTTATCATCATAGGGCTTCTATTTTCCAGCGATTATGCATTGAGTGAATTAAGCGTTGAAGATTTAGAGAAAATTCGCCAGATCGTCAACGAAACCGAGACGAGACTGGGGAAGTCTATCACCGATGTTGAGACAAGGGTGGAAAAGCGGATCAGTGATGTTGAGAAACAATTCTCTAATGGGCTTAAACTGCACGGAGAACGGATCACGGATTTAAGGGCGCGCGTAGACTTTCAAGGGAATCTAATCATTGCCCTGATCTGTGCTATCATTGCTTTCGTGAGTGCACCATTGGCGTACATCGCCTATCAGTTCAACAAATACCGCGCCCGACAAGAGGCAGAGATGGACGTAATGAAACAGAGAATGGAAGAACTTGAAGGTAGACAGATTATCCAGACTTAACCGATTTTTTAACTTTACAAAACATGGCACAACAAAACATAACACTCCAGAAAATCGACGAATACCGCTGGCGTATCCCGAAAAGTTACATGAAAGGCATGCGCGTCGATGGCATCGTCTATGCCAACGAAAAACTCCTTGAACACGCAAAGAGCGATGAGGCGTTGCAACAGGTCGCAAACGTCGCACACCTCCCCGGTATCGTCAAACACTCGCTCGCAATGCCCGATTTACACTGGGGATACGGTTTCGTTATCGGCGGTGTCGCTGCGACGGATCCGAAGGCAGACGGCGTGGTCTCTCCCGGCGGCATCGGATACGACATCAATTGCGGGGTCCGCCTCATCCGAACAAACCTTGATGTCTCGCAGCTTGATGGAAAACGGAAAGCACTCATCGGCAAGTTGTTCGAGAACGTCCCGTGCGGTGTCGGCTCCAGCGGCGCGATTCGGCTCACCGTCCAAGAAGAACGGCGAATGTTGGAAAAAGGCGCGCTGTGGGCAATTGAGCGGGAATATGGACACCCAAACGACCTTACCTTCACCGAGGCGACCGGTTTCCTCCAACACGCCAACGCCGATGCTGCGAGCCAACGCGCATTAGAACGCGGTAAAAACCAACTCGGCACCCTCGGCTCCGGCAACCATTTCCTTGAAGTCCAAGCCGTTGATCGTATCTTTTACCGAGAAGCCGCCGATGCGATGGGCTTAAGCGAAGGTAATATCTGTGTCATGATTCATACCGGTTCACGCGGCTTCGGCTACCAGATCTGCGATGAACACGTCAAGAGTTGGGTCAAAGTCGCCGAAAGATACGGTATCAGACTCCCCGACCGGCAGCTCGCCTCCGCACCCATCAACTCGCCGGAGGGACAGGATTACATCACCGCCATGGCGTGTAGTGCCAACTATGCGTGGAACAATCGGCAGTGTATTATGCACCTCGTCCGCCAGACCTTCATGCAGTTTTTTGACACGACAGAAGCAGAACTCGGTTTAGAGCTGGTCTACGATGTCGCGCATAACATCGGAAAATTCGAGAAACACACCGTTGATGGCAAAGAACGTGAGTTGTTTATTCACCGCAAAGGGGCGACGCGCGCATTCCCCGCAGGACATCCAGAGATTCCCGAAAAATACCAGAAAGTCGGGCAACCCGTGCTGATCCCCGGTGATATGGGAACCGCCTCTTATGTGCTTGTCGGCAATCCGGGCGCGATGGCGGAGACATGGGGCACCACCTGCCACGGTGCCGGGAGAGTCCTCTCGCGCCGGAAAGCGATTGCCTTAACGAAGGGACGTTCTATCCAAAAGGATTTGGAAGCACAAGGCATCTTCGTCCGTGCGGAAGGCAGACGCACTCTCCAAGAGGAGGTCCCCGAGGCTTATAAGGATGTTGATGAGGTCGTCCGTGTCGTTGACAAAGCCGGACTTTCACGGCGTGTTGCACGCCTCCGCCCCATCGGGGTCGTAAAAGGTTGAAAGTTGTAGGCACAAATGTCTATTTTTTTATCATGGGGTGTCTAAAAAATAGGCAATACGCGCACGGATGTTGCCTAAAATAGACACTTTCCGATTGGCATAAAAATTGCTTAAGTTTTAAGTAAGCCTCCTTGGGTAAGCCGGAAGCATCGTTCCTAAAGAGCATAGTTTGCAAGCCTCTATTGCATGCGTTAGGTTAGAATCCCTGAAGCCTTTTAGGAACATCGCTTCCGGTCCCTTTTTTTCCAACAAAATTTCCCTTGCCTCTCTCCCTTAACTCCTATATAATGCAAGGTAGTAGGCACGCTCCGTGTGCCGTCCACAGAGTAGTAGTGCCGTCCATAAGGGGTACCATGCCGAATCTCAACATCAAAACCACACACAAACCGATAAAAACATACTACACCGAACTCGAAAAATACGCACAACTCGGCGCGGAAAACGAAGGCACTGTCCGTGCTGCGTTCCAAAACCTTCTCCAACACTACTGCGGTCAATCTAACCTCACGCTCCTCTGCGAAAAAAGCCACTACACACCGGAGAGACGTAGGATAATCCCTGACGGTGAAGTCGTTGACAGCTTCGGCTTACCACATGGCTACTGGGAAGCAAAAGATACACAGGACGACCTCCACGTTGAAGCAGACAAAAAGTTTGCCGCAGGCTACCCGTCAAAAAATATTGTTGTCCAATCTCCGACCCATGCACTCCTCTATCAACACGGGCAGCTGCAGCTCGATTTGGACATCACCAATCCGAGAAACCTTGTTCACGTCCTCGAAACCTTCTTCGCGTATCAGGAAGAGAACATCGCTGCGTGGCATACCGCGGTCGCTGAATTCAGGGAAATTGTGCCGGAACTCGGCGAAAAATTGGCAGCGTTGATTGAAACTGAGCGCCAGAACAATCCGCACTTCCAGAAGGTATTCACCAATTTCCACGAACAGTGCCAAGCCTCCATTAACCCGAACCTCTCCATCGCTGCTGTTGAAGAAATGCTCATCCAGCACCTATTGACCGAACGGATCTTTGCGACAGTTTTCGATAACCGCGACTTCACACGCCGAAATATCATCGCCCGCGAAATCGAGAACGTTGTCGACGCGCTCACCGAACGGACGCTGAACCGCTCCGAGTTTCTCCGTCCGTTGAATCCGTTCTACGTCGCGATTGAGCAGACCGCCAGCACAATCACCGACTTCTCACAAAAACAGGGGTTCCTCAACACCGTCTATGAACAATTCTTTCAAGGCTTCTCTGTCAAGGTAGCAGACACGCACGGCATCGTCTATACACCACAACCGATCGTCGATTTCATGGTGAAAAGTGTTGAACACATCTTACAGACCGAGTTCAACCGTTCAATGTCCGATGCCGGTGTGCATATCATTGATCCATTCGTCGGCACGGGTAACTTCATCGTCCGCATCATGCAAGCACTTGACCCGATCGCGTTAGAGCGAAAATACACGGCTGACCCACCGGAACTCCAGTGCAACGAGGTGATGCTCCTACCCTACTACATCGCCAGTATGAACATTGAACACGAGTTTTTCACCGCAACGCACCGATATATGCCTTACGAAGGGATATGCTTGGTAGATACTTTTGAGATGGCAGAAGCGCAGCAGATGTCGCTATTCACCTCCGATAACACAGCGCGCGTTGAGAAGCAGAAAGAGTCCCCTATGTTTGTTATCATCGGCAACCCGCCTTACAATATAGGACAGGTTAACGAAAACGATAACAATAAGAACCGGAAGTATGAGACGATGGACCAGCAGATAGCGGACACCTACGCAAAAGATTCTAAAGCAACACTCAAAACTGCGCTCTATGATCCATACATAAAGGCAATTCGGTGGGGGTTGGATAGGATTGGAGAGGAAGGCGTTGTCGCCTTTGTAACGAATAACAGTTTCCTCAGCGGTTTGGCATTTGACGGGATGCGGAAACACCTCGCGGATGATTGTGACGCTATCTATGTAATTGACTTGGGTGGGAATGCAAGAAAGGGATTAAAGGTCTCTAATGCGAATGTGTTCGGGATTCGTGTTGGTGTGAGTATCAATTTGTTTGTAAAAAAGAAAGGGAATCTATCAGAAGTACCCCGTATCTTCTACTATCGCACTGATGAATTATGGGATAAAAAACAGAAATTTGATTTTTTGAAAGAATATCAACACATAGGTGGTATTACATGGAAATCCATTCAACCAGATGCGCGGCATACATGGATCACCGAAGGACTTCACACTGAGTTTGAGACCTTTATTCCAATGGGAAGTAAGGAAGCAAAGAGAGAAAAAGATGAAGCAATAGGTGTTATTTTCAAAACTTATAGCAACGGTGTGAAAACTAATCGGGACGCATGGACTTACAACTTCAACCAAAATGTGCTCACTGAAAACATGAGCCAGATGATTGATAATTACAATATAGAAGTTGCCCGATGGGCACAACGAACAGATCGGGATGCCAACCTTGATAATTATGTAATTTCTGATGAAGCGGAAATCAAGTGGAGTTCCACTTTAAAACAGAGGTTACAGAGTGGGCAATCTGCTGCATTTACAGATGTAAAAATTCGCCAATCTCTCTATCGTCCGTTCACGAAATTGAATCTCTACTTCGATCGAATGATGGTTGACAGAGTGCTTGTATTTCCATCTATCTTCCCTTCCTTGGAGACAGAAACGCAAAATCGAGTAATAATCGTCAGCGATCATGGCTTCCGCGCAGGCTTTATAGTAGATTATGAAAATAAGTTTACATTTTATGAGATTT
>VYCT01000047.1 GCA_009843785.1 Candidatus Poribacteria bacterium
GGATAGAGCATGCGACCAAATGATGAGAGATTTGCATGCCAAGAACCCAGAATTGATGAAAGCAAAGGTTAAAAGTATTGAGAATGTGAGTTTTACAATTTTGTTCGGCGAGGATTCCGCGGTGTCTGATATTTGGGAAAAATTTCATAATCAAGTTGAGAATCGCATGCTTAAGCGGATAATTTATGAGATAGAGGAATTTCTTAATGCGTCTGTTCGGAACGACGACCTGAAAAAACATCTCTGGATAGAACGTGAAGCGGAAAATAATCAATTGCAAGGAATCGTTCATGGTCCTAAGCAAGTGATAGACGAGTTACGCCAGGCCTATGATGATTTCCGTGTTCAGACTGTAATAAACACATGGGACAGATTTAGACAAGTTACGATTGACAATGCTCGTAATATTGGACAAGTTAACTTACCAGATATTCATATCACACTCATCTTTCCGACTTCTAACACATTAAACATTTTAAGGTATCGTACAGAGGGTGAAGTAACAAAGGAAGAGTATATCTATAGTTTACCGTCAGTTACCTTGGATACCGACGTGCTCCTCAA
Organism: Candidatus Poribacteria bacterium; assembly: GCA_009843785.1. GTDB lineage: Bacteria > Poribacteria > WGA-4E > WGA-4E > WGA-3G > WGA-3G. The sequence continues at coordinate 565 of VYCT01000047.1, forward strand.
GATGAAAAAAAGGGAATCTGTGGATATGCAGGAATTCCGAAAAACATACCTCGTGGATTTAGCAGTTTCACAACGAATCCGCGAGGATATTAAGTTCCGACCGGATGAAGAGAAGTTTCTCTCGGATTATTACATTAGAACAATTCCTTCTATTATGCGCTGCAATTTTGACAGTAAAGCTCAACGATTCCTTGTAAACCCGGAGTTCAATAAACTTGGGTGTACCGAATTTTTAAAATCTGCGGAATCAATTATCAACAATTTTTTCAAACCCAAAGGAGAAACGCCTCCAGGGTATCTGGACTGGGATCATCTTCACGCTCACTACTTATCAGGAAGAGATATTTTTCTGACAGATGACAAAAAAATACTGAAGGTTAAGGATCAATTAAAAGAAAAATTGGGTATTGTTGTGATGAATCTTGAGAATTTCGTAAATACCTTTAAAAGTAATGATGATCTAACAAAGTCTTTCGGAAAGGCTAACTCCATAGATGGTGTAAGTGCCAGAATTTGAATTGGCATCATCCGATATTATAGACTTAACTTCGCATTCTCCCGAAATGTATTTTTTAATATTTCGGAGGTAAGGTAAGGAAGCCGCTCGACTACCACTTGACTGTGTTAAAATTAATACGATAGAATGGATAATAGGGAATGGAAACCAGCGGCTTAAGAATTCCGGACGATGCTTTCGTTGTCCGGGGCGGTAGAAACCAAGCGAGCGACCTTCGACGAGGGACTGACACACATCCTGCTGGAATTACTGGTGTGTCGGTAGAAAGTGCCAAAGGTGTTTCCGTTGCAGAATTGGCAAAAACCATTCCGCATGGGCAAATTGGCATCACAACCGTTGCGGAGGTCCGAAAAGCAGGTGGTGATGTGGTCCGAACTACTGGCGGGAGTCCTCATCATGCAACGTTGACAGGACTGATCCCCGAACAAGTTAGTAGGCTGCTGACACCCACAATTCCAAATCTTTGGAGGAAAAGAAGATGAACAAACCAAGAGTTTTCGCAGACTTCCACAACACTGACGTAAAAGGCAGGTTGCGACTGAGCTGCGTTGGTACGATAGAAGATCTCGAACGTCACGGAATTGTGCTGCGAGAGGGACAATCCCTTATTATCTATAGCGAAGAGCTGGAGGTTGAGGCCATCGTTCACTACTCAGAAGAAGAAAAGTTATGGACAGCCGTGATTGACTGGGATGCTATTCGAGAAGTAGAACCTATAATCCCTCAACCTGCAATTCAAGCCATCAGGCACATGATGGAGCCAAAATGGGCAAACGGTGGCTACATTACCGAGATCAAAATGAATACTATGTAGGTTTAAAATAGGCGTATTACGCAATTTCAGGTCGAAAAGCCTGGAAATCAAGGGGTTGATTCTTCCACAACTTACTCACGGATTCAAAAGCGGAAGACAGCGATAAAATAGCCTCTTCAATCCGCGAAATCCGTGTCATCCGCGATAATCCGCGATTCTGACAGTAAAGAAACTGCCACTTAGAAAACAAGTCCTGAACACATAAACCCACCTCTCTTCTGAACACGCCGCCCGATGCCAACGTTTGGCAGAATCATTCAGTTTTAAGAAATTATAGAGTTTCTCGTCGAAATGCAAGACCCAATTCACGGCTTACTAAATTTTCTCAAGAATAGATAAGGGGGTGTCATAATCGTGTTAGGAAAACGACTGAAAAGATTTAGACTTGCTCGTGGTATGTCCCTCGGAGACTTGGAGGCTGCGGTTGATGGGTTGGTTAGCAGTCAAACGCTGGCAAAGTATGAACGCGGGGAACTGCAACCGACAGCGAGAGTCCTCAATCGAATCGCTTCCGCACTTGGTGTTAAGTCCGTCCAATTATGGGGTGAGCCACCTGTGATACAGAAGCCGAACACCATCTTAATCAGACGATGGATCCGCCTACTGACAAACCACTTAGTGAGCGTCGTAAGTTTCTGCAATTACCGAAGGCGGAGAGACACCGTATCCTAAGCGAACAAGCGAAGGAGATGGCGGATTTCTACGAAAACGATACGGAATGGCGGGAATGGGAAAGACTGTCTCTTGTAGAGTACGATATTCCGCTTGACACATAATAGGGTGCGGTTGGGAGACCGCACCATAGGTCAATTTAGGGATTTCATACGTCATTTCAAAGCAGGGTCTTAACAGGTGCCGCCCCTACGGGGCTAAAGCATTGGGGTAAATGTGTTTCTACATAGATGCCATCCCTACGGGACTAAAGAGCAATCATGTAGGACGCGACGACTCTCTTAAAATCCGGTGCGGTTGGGAAACCGCACCATAGGTGTCAATTTAGTGATTTTGGACAGTGTTTTTTATAGACTATCCATATAAACATGCCGCCCTTACAGGGCTAAATTGGTTTTTTCAACGTTTTTCTATAAACATATCGTCCCTACGGGACTGAAGAGGGTTTTTGAAGTCTTCAAGGTTTCTGTGTAAAATCCGGTTCGGTTGGGAAACCGAACCTACCGGCCTCGGGGTCGTGACGGTTATCTCTTCTAAAATTGACGCTTATGGTGCGGTTGGAAAACCGCACCATAAGCGTCAATTTAGGGATATTTTGCGATATTTGGCGCGCCCCGATCATAGATGCTGCAGAAACACCCTATCAAAAACCCCCTACGGGGCTTGGGTTTTCCTTGATCCGCGTTTCTACAAAGATGCCGTTCCTACGGAACTCAAGAGGGCTTTGAAGTCATCAAGGTTTCCGCGGAGTATCCGGTTCGGTTGCGATGCAGATCGCATCTGGGGTTTTTGCTTGGGTGTTTCTTCGCGTACGCCGCAAAACCGAACCTACCGGGCCTGGGTCTGAGACGGTTGTTGTTTCTAAAATTGACGCTTATGGTGCGGTTGGGAAACCGCACCGGTTTCGCGGAAAGTACTGTTGACGGCATACGGAGTATGCCTACTACCTTGTCTTCAGTGCACCCCATGTTGTTGTCAATTTGCCTGCAATGTCTACTGTCAGGATATCCCTGGCGTTCATGACTGTTTCTACCTCTTTTGCGGTTAACGCACGGTCATATACCGCCAATTCGTCGAGCATGCCTTTGTAGAGGTTGGCACCGCCGTTCGTATCGGGTCGTCCCCCGATTTCGATGTTGTTGTCGTTCCAGACCATCACGGGCCCGTTATTTGGTGTCGCTTTCTCACCGACAAGTTCACCATCAACGTAAACTTTAAGGTTTTCATCATCAAAAGTGCCGACGACATGATACCATTTATTCGGCTTTAAGCCTAAATTCGGCAGTGAAACCGTCGTGTCAACATCGGCGCCATTGAAAGGTCCCATCTTCTTTTGTCCGGAATTAATATACCAGTACAACCCCTCACCGCTACCGAGTCCAAATTCGACATTATCGTCGCTTGTGCCCGATTTGTCGTAAAAGATGTTCCCATAGACGTGTCCGGCACCGAGAGCGACATTGGATATTTCAAATGGGTGTATCCAAACCGCGACGGTCAGATGTTCCACATAGAGTTCGCTCTGTCCTCCCGGATCTTTTATCAGCGCAGGACCCCCCGAAAACTCTATCGCACCCCCGACTTTGCCTTTCGCAACGAATTTCGCGCTGTCGTGTAATTCTGCTTCAAATCCCTTCGGACCGACATCCTTGGCAATATCACCTTTTCCTTCGTTGAACGGCAGGTAAAAGTGTAAACCTTCCGTCACTTGCGCGGTTGCCTCAAAAGTTACAACACAAAACGCAAGAACCGTGAGTATCCAGAAATATCTTCTCATCTGCTTGACTCCTTTTCTATTTTGCGTTACTCGTGTCAAAATCAGCAAAAGTGTCGTAATAAGCGTTTCCATTTTAATAGTCGTGCCAACCTTAAATCAAGGAAAATCGGTGTGAAGGCATTCAATTAGAAATAGTATTGTTTTTTATTCCAACCGATGTGGATTATGTGGTAGAATTATGTTAGACCTTACCCTATGCTTTTGGGAATCACAGGTTTCAAATAGGAGAAAAAGACATGAAAATGAGGCTTGCACAATACGGTATATCGCACGACCACGCTTCAGGGAAAGCCCGCGTCATGAAAGAAAGTGACGAAATCGACTTCGCCGGTGTTTTTGAGCCATCAGCAGAGGTACGAGAGACGCTGGGTCAAACCTCCACCTATGAAGGGGTTCACTGGTTTACGTCCAAAGAAGAAATACTTGAAGATGAAACAATCGTTGGGGTTGCGGCGCAGGGACGTGTGTCGCAGAACCTGACCTTTGCACGGGAGATTCTTGAACACGACAAGCATGTTTGGTTCGATAAACCTGCAGGTGATAACCTTGATGAATTTCGAGAGGTTTTGGATATCGCACGAGACAGAAAGCTGCTCGTTCAACTCGGTTATATGTTCCGATACAATGCTGGTTTTCAGTTTATCCTTGATTGGGCGAGTTCCGGCAAACTCGGCGATATTTTTTCGGTTCGGGCACGTATCTCATCAGGACTTTCAAACGAAAGCCATTGGCAACGCTGGGATTCACTCGGTGAACACTCAGGGGGCATTATGTTCATCCTCGCCTGCCATCTCACCGATATTATTGTTGCATTGCTGGGACGACCGACACGAGTGACACCCTTTTCGAGGCACGATGGACACGACGTGCCGTGGTATCGGAACAATACAGCGGCGGTGTTTGAATATCCGAGAGCATTGGCAATTCTGGAGTCAACGGCGTTGGAGGTTGATGCGGGCAAATCGAGACGATTGGAAGTCTACGGGACACGTGGGAGTGCAATCCTTGAGCCGCTTGAACCGCCAGCGTTGCGGTTGTGTCTTGACCAGGAACGGGATGGGTATGCGAAAGGTTGGCAGATAGTGCCTGTGGAGCCGCGACCGCGTTATGTGGAAAGTCTTCGGGCATTTGTCGCTGATATTCGGGGCGAGAAATCTCCTGATCGCTCCCTCGACCATGAGTTCACAGTTCAGGAAACGGTGCTGCGGGCAGCAGGACTACATTGACCTCCTCTCCGCGTAGAAAGGCGAGAGTTCTTTTATTTTTGGACCTTAGGTTAATTCTATCTATCAGTTCACGCCAATAGGTCCTATAGTTATTTCCTAATTCATTGAAGTCAGTTTCATAGTAACCAAACGTTTCCAACTGATTCATCACTTGTTTCTCAAAATCGGAGTTACTTGACCAACTAATATAATCCATAGG
>VYCT01000170.1 GCA_009843785.1 Candidatus Poribacteria bacterium
TGAGAGATAAGCACTTGAAAGATACTGTACGCCTTGATCGGAGTGATGAATCTCCGGAACCCTTTGCTTCTATGTGCAGAAGCTCTGAAGAATGTCTTTGATATCAAAATCTTTAAAAATATGAAGCAGGATGATATTGATTTTGCAATTTTGATGTTTCATCGGAGGCGAATATATGAACATATTGGTGGTCAGGTTGACAAAAAATACATCCAGCACAGCGGGGACACCTCAGTACGCCCAAAGCAGAGAATTCGTGAAACTCACGAAACAGCCTCAAGAATTGCTACTATTTCGTTGAAAATGGGGAAGAATATTTATGAAGGATTTCATAATATCCTTCCACCTGAACAAATGCCACTTTGCTTTCACTCAATGACATCGCTGTTCCAATACGCTTTCATAAAAGGCTCAAAACTCTCCATCAAGGAGCAGGAAGCGTTAGCTAATAAGTTGCTTACCGAACTTGAAAATCAGGAAACCAGATTGCAATCAAATGATAAGGATTGATAATTTTTTTCTTCGTTTATCTTCATCTTCAAGGCCTGTTCAAACACACAACATTCCAGTGCTTAAAATAGCAGTAATCATTTATGTTAAGTTATTCTCTAAGCACTTCATTACGATGCCATTTTAGGGCATCTTGGGCCGGATGCAGGAGATCATGCTCAGGTAACAATATAGATTTATCTCGCTGTTCAGTTAGCAGCCATTCCGTTGGATGTCGATCTGACATAAGCGGCGAAACTATCACCTTATAGGCTCTACTCAGCGAAATTAGCCCTCTATCAAAGGCCCAATGATGTAATTTGCAGAGGGATATCCCATTTCGGATATCGTCACTGTGTGAAATGTGAAATGGGATAATATGCGCAGCATCCGTTGCACTCTCGCCATCCATCGTAACAATACGCAATCGACAAACAGCACAAGTATAGTTATACAGTCGCATAATTTCCTTGCGGAAAGCGGTACTACGATTTGGATTTTCTTCCTCAACCGGTTCTGGTACTACTTGATATGAAAACGGGTGGTCAGCAACTTCTTGGAGCAGTAATTGCCTATGTTCCCCAACTCGCTGCTCTTCTGCAAGGAGAGCAGCGAGTTCCAGTTTAGCATCAGGAAAATACTTATCAACTAAGGTTTGACGAATAACTTCTCGATTGTGTTGGTTAGTAAGTAAAAGAAAAAGATCCACATCCAAACTGGCATAATTAACAACCTCAAGCAAATCAGAAACCTTCCTGATACGCTTGGTATTTCTTAATTTTTTTTCTTTTCCCAGGTTTGGATAAAGATGCCAGAATTTATCGCCTTTCAGGTGAAAGAACGGCATGGCGAAATTACGTACCCTATTCACTACTATTTTAGACCAATACCTTAGGAACGTCTCAGCCAAATCTGGAGACGGAAAGATCTTGTTATCACGGATCTGTCCCTGATTAATCAAATCAATGACTGATAATAGAAGAACGGGTTTATGTGGTGCAGGTCCTTCCTTCCCTTTTTCGCCCCTATTCAATTTTTGCATTTTTTGGACATATTTTTCAAGGATATTAGTAGACATAAGAAATCATTTTCTAAACACATTCTCACGGTGCCATGCGAATGCCTCCGGGGCTGGGTAATGTTCTCTATTTTCTGGTAACAGAATTCCTTTATCTGTCAGAGTCGTGAACTTCCACTCCAATGGCCCCTTTTCTACCATCAAGTCAGAAACTATTACTTTGTAAACCTCGTTTACAGAGAGCAACCCATTATCAAACCCCCAATGATGTTGTTGACATAGCGAGATCCCGTTCCGGACATCGTCGTTTCCTAAGTGCTCAACAGGTACAATGTGCGCTGCTTCAGTTAAACTTGCTCCATCCAATGTTAAAATTTGAATCTCACATATCACACATGTATATGTATAGACTTGCATAATTGCCTTGCGAAACCCACTTGTTCTTGTACTCTTTTTCGCATTGAAAGGCACAAAGGGTTTATCAATCGAAAAATCGTGGTCCACGTGCTGAAGTATCTTCTGACTATATTCACTAATCTGTTTTTCTTCTGATATAAGACTGTAGATTGCTTCCTTAAAGTCCAACAGATAAGTTTCGATAATTGTCTGTTGAATTATGTCTCTGGTTTCCGCATTCGTGAGTAGTAGGTAAAGGGCATCATCAAAATATCCATAGGCAATTATATTACGTAATTGCGTGAAACTCTTAATTTGTGGAATGACTGATAAAGCAGTCTCGTATCCAGAATTTGGCTGATGATGCCAAAAAGACCGACTTTTCATGTGAAAAAATGGTAATTCAAGTTTAGGTTTCCTATTTGTGACTTTTGTCCAATACTTTATGAATGTTTCTACTAATCCTGGAGAGGGAATAATCTTGTTTTCAGTTATTTGTCCTTGCTCAATCATTTCAATAATTGACAGTAATAGGACAGGCTGATGCGGTGCACTGCCGTGTGCTCTGTCTATTCTAAGGTTTCTGATTTCATATAGGTACTTATGTAAAACATTGACTTCCATTTTTTGATTTTTCCCTAACACTTACTGCTCGCCAATATTGCGTGGCATTTCTCAAGCACGGTGTGTAGAAGTTTTTGACAAGGTCTGCGCCATTAAATTGAAAAAAGTGTGTTGGATCCCTTGTTACAAATAGACATGTAGGTTAGAACACTTTTTTTGGCAATTCAACTGCTTCCATTTCGCTGCCTATTGCTTTGGCATAATCCTCGCGCAATTTATCTGCATCTCCGGAAAAATGATTTAGCATGTAGAGTAGCAAATTTCTACCGCGCGTTTTACCTTTTATTAACATATTTTTTTGTGTAGGATGCCAGATGACCCCATTATAAGGTGTTTGAGTTAGGTCTGTAGGTAACTTTGAAATCATCTTGAAACACTCGGATAGTGGATATTTCTCCGCGAGTTCTGCGATGATTTCTGTTACGATTTGCAGTCCTATAGGGCGGAAAAGGACACTACCTCCCTCTGAATGTCTATACTTCTTGACAACTGTTGAATTATCAGACGCGTTGACGAATTCCTGCAGTGGTAAAAAACTGTCTGTAAGTCGTTTAAAATAATCACAAGCATTTTGGTAATGTTCATCAAGAATATGATCCGGTTGACGCACTTTTGTGAGTTCATCTTTTCGGTCATTGAGAGACTTCTTCTTTGAGATAACGTATACTTTGGTAAATAGTATGCTTAGCAAGTCGTAAAGATTTCCAATCGTAGTGAGGCAAGTCTGATTGCTTTGCGGGACATTATCAGTTGCGTTGTTTAAGATTCGATCTTCCATAAACATTGGATTTTCGGTAACCAGTCTCCGGGCAGTAATAGCCATTGTATCATCTTCATCAAGAGCGACCGTCTCTCCTTTTAAAACTCGGACAGTATTTTTGTTCAACGTCGTGAAAAGTCTTCGGGTTCTTTCCATTCCGTCCAGATCTGTCCTATGAGCAATAAAGATTATTGACAACTCGTCTTCACCCAAGTGAGGAGCTTCTGCCACTGCTTCCTTAATTCCTATAAGTCGGTGTTGGCCATCCAGTGTGAATAATTCTTCTTCGCCGTTCAAACTGAGAATTCCGATTCCAGCGACTACATCTTCCGGAATATCTTCACTATCCAATTGATTATTACTTTTTAAGCGAGTAATCTCATGCCAGCTGGGGTCTCCTTCGTAAATTGCTACGATTAACGAATTAAAAAAACGTTGTTCATGTTTAAGGAGATAATCTTTTATTTCCTTGCCACGTTTTCTTTTTATCTCTTGTTGTACCATTTCGCTCAAGGTTTTGCTTTGATAAATCTCTTCAGCGATTTTGACCCTTTCAGCAATATCCTTGAGTTTCATGAGTGTCGGGTAATATACCCAATCGCCCATTATGCCTCTTAGTGAGGGAAGATATAATTTTTTCATAATTTTCACACTCTTGATAATTTGACTGCGGCCTTTATTTCTGTTGAATATCCTTCTTGGGAGTAAGGTGGTGTGAAGGTATCCAACAACTTTTGCTCCAGTTGTTTTATATCCATTTGAGATGGATCGACTTCAACATAGTAGAAATATAGGTAGTCCTCCCATGTAGTCAACATGGAGTGAATTAGATTTCTTTTCGGCTTCTTTTTGTCATTCAGATAATCTCTAAATCTTTTTCGTAAGTTACGGTTACTGTTATGTCCTGTTTCTCCGATGTAGGTTACATAACCGTGTGATGGAAATTGCGGAAGTCTCGGCTCAATGACAAAGGCATAAATCCCCTTTTCTGTAGGGATCTGCGCTGCACTATTCTCTTCAAATTTTACACATTTCCAATTCAATGGAATTGGTGGAGCGATGTAAGCATCCCATTGTTCTTTCCAGAGCAAAAAATTGACTCGATAGGTCCGCACGTCTTTTATTGGACTTATCACATCTTGATATACCATAGCATCTCCCAGCACAGTTTAAAAAGCAATTTTAACACGCCTCGCAAGAAAAGTCAAAATTTATTTCACTCTCCGCAAAACATAACCAATGAGATATAAAACAAACAATTTGGGCAAGAAGAGTCAATTTTTTGTAGGCACAATTTCCACTCAAAAAACGCCTCCAATCCTGAAAATCTTTCAATCCCATAAATCCCAGTTCAGACGAATGAGCCATCAGCGATCAGCAGTCAGTAGGCAAAGGATTCCATTTTTCTTGACATTTCTGTTTAACTGTGTTATGCTGAATCCAATGATAAAGAATCAACTTGAAACCGTAAATTAGGAGGGCAAGAAATGAAAAGAGTATTTTGTTTCGCATCGGTTTTCGTGCTAATTTGCACGAGCTACACATTTGGACAGGATGTGGCTGTCTTTTATGACGCAGCGGTTGAAAACGGTGGCGGCTTAGCTGTTCCAAACCCGCTGCAGTTAGCGGAAATGATTGTAGATGAACTTGATAAGAAAAAGTTAACGGCTGAAATTGTGGATAGCGATGAGTTAGCGGAGTATATGGAGGCAAACCCGCAAGGCATCTATATCATCACGCAAGGGAATACCCCTGGCACGATATTTAAGAAGGAAGGCAAGAAAGACTTAGTCTATACGTGGTTACGCGGAGGCGGCATCGGCGGATTCATCGGCGATTACGCGTTCTACTATTATTGGGATAAAGGGGCGCGTGTGACCGCTGCTGGTGCTGGACAACAAAGCGTGTTTGGTGCTACAGTCACAAACGGCACGGTCTCGCAAGTCAGCCCAACGGATCTTGGGAAGGAGTACATCCCTTCACTCAAAAAGTGGAGTTCAAATCGCGCATCAGGTCTCGCTGTTTTGAAGGCGAACGACTTTGAGTATGAAAGTTATGCTGACGATGGCGTGAACGCAGACCCAATCGCTTACCGCACAAAAGACATGAAGGGATGGTTTATCAACTTCCACACCTCGTGTTGTGGAACAGCGATACCGCCAAATGATCAGATCGCTACGGAATACGCAGAACTCATTTCAAACCGTTTTGCGACCGCAAAAGCAGTGGATCCAACCGGTAAGATAAGCGTTGTATGGGGTCGATTAAAATCACTTCAGTAGTCTTTCAGCATTGGAACACTCTGTTAATTTGTAGCCTCAATCGCTATATTGAGGCTACAACTAATTTTGCTAAATACACTTCGCTGGTTGCTAACAACCGGTAACGAAAAGAAACTCGAACGCTTCTGAAAAAAAAGATAATTTATTGTCACTTACCCCCATTTTTTTCTGAAGGTTTGTGGTGAAAGGTTTTTAGTGT